>JAFYUT010000006.1 GCA_017549485.1 Akkermansia sp. | reverse complement strand
GGACGTACCGGATAACATTTCAGTCAGGGCGACAGGATTCGAACCTGCGACATCCAGCTCCCAAAGCTGGCGCTCTACCAGGCTGAGCTACGCCCTGTTAAAGGTAGACGAGAAATGTGGGCATAAAAAGAGTGGCTCGGGACGGGTTCGAACCGCCGACACGCGGATTTTCAATCCGCTGCTCTACCAACTGAGCTACCGAGCCACTTATTGCAGGCCGCATTTGCGGGGTGCGGGAGGAGTTTACTCTTTTTTTGCGTGTTTGGCAAGCAAAAAATGAAGAAAAAATAAAATTTTTTGTATCATTTTTTGTAAAGTATTGAAAAAGCGGAGAAAAAATGTAAGGGAAAACGTGTGGCTCATGTCTATTTGCTTGACTTTTCGGGAGAGAACCGCACAATAAAGGAAATACATGAGCAGTCAGCCGCCGTGGGCGGAGCCTCCCCCACAGTCGGCCGGCAGACAGAAAGAATCGTTATGAATATCAGAACATTTTGTGCAAATTTGGCTGTTGCAGCCCTGATGGCGCCGTTGGCAATGGCGTGGAGCCCTGCAGAACGCGAGGTGTGCGACAGACTCGCGGAGCGAACGGAGAAGGGCTTTGAAGACATGCTGCGCTACGATGAGCACCATATCTCTCACTTTAACTATAAAGGTTGGGAGCTGTGGCAAATTGAGGTGCCTAAGTTGCTGCGAGAGGTAGCTGCAACCGGTAATGTCAATCTGATTAGCCCCGGTGGGTTCAGTGCTCTGCAAGCGGCATGCTACTATGCAGATGTAGAATTGGCCAAGGTGCTGATTCGAAACGGTGCAGAGGTTAATGCCCGCCCCGGTGGTTGGCAGGGGTTTGGTTTCCCCGGTGATACGCCAGTGGCTTTGTTGGTGCGTGGTATGACCGCTGAGACTGCCGAGGCTCGTGTAGAGATTGCCCGCATGCTGATGGAGCAAGGGGCCAACCCTGATGCCGATATGATGCACTGGGTGTGGGGAGCCTCGGCTCCGGTGACGCCCTTTTGTTATCTGACCGCAGAGCCCTACAACAATGCCATGCGTTTGGCGTTGTTGCAGGGTAGCAAGCAAGACCTGCGCTCCCGTGCCCGCACGTGGGAGATGGCTTGGTCTGCGTTTACACCTGAGATTATCCGCATCTTGTTGGAGGGTGGCATAAGCCCCAACCGCAGTGTGGGGAGCAAAGGTGAAACTCTGCTTTTGCACCTTATCCAAACGGGGGAGAGCGAGCTGCTGAAATTGGCCTTGGATAAAGGGGCTGATGTGCGCGAGAATAACATACTCAAGCACTACTACGGTGGCTACCTGTTTGCCATACCCGTGGCTGAGACCGACTCTGCGGAAAAAGCCGTGGCTGTGGCCGGTATGCTGGTTAAAGCCAAGGCCGACCTCAAACAGACGTACAATGGCAAGAGCCTTTACGGGTACTACAGCCGTATCAATACGCCTGCCGCACAGGCGCTGTGCAAATTCTTTGCGGGCAAGGGGATTCGCCGCTGAGCAACGGCGCGAGGTTAAAAAATGTTACTATGCAGAGCAGCGTAATGCTGCTCTGCATTATTGTTACAGAGAGGCTTTTGGCGTGGCTTTTTTGAGATATGCGCTGCCGGTAGAGGGTATCGGGGGATTTTTCCTTGTCAGTGGGCGGAGTTTAGCCTTGAAACGGCGGCATGGCGGTAGTAAAATAGCGGTGCTATGTTCTACATTACTACAGCAATTGATTATACAAACGGATCTCCCCACATCGGGCATGCTTATGAGAAAGTCTTGGCGGACGTATTGGCTCGTTGGCACCGAATGTGTGGCGAACCCACGTATTTTTTGACTGGTGTAGATCAGCACGGCCAGAAAGTGCAGCAAAAGGCTGAGGAGGCCGGTATCTCCCCGCAGGAGTACGCCGATACCGTGACCAAGCGCTTTGTTGCGCTGTGGGACCGCTTGGGCTTGCAGTACGACGGCTGGGCTGCTACCACTGATCCCCGCCACGAGGCCTGCGTGCAAAAAATCCTTACGAACCTGCGTGATAAAGGCTGCTTGTATAAGAAAGCCTACAAGGGCTTCTACTCTGTACGCCAAGAGCAGTTCCTGACTGATAAGGAACGCGGAGAAGATGGTAATTTCGGTCCCGAGTGGGGGCAGGTGATTGAGCTGGAGGAGGAGAACTGGTACTTTAACCTGACGGCTCACATCGGTTGGCTGAAGGATTTTGTAACCAATCACCCCGACTGCGTGCAGCCCGAGTTCCGCCGCCAGGATTTGTTGATGGCCATTGAGCGCGCCACGAATGACCTGTGCATCTCTCGCCCCAAAGACCGCCTGAGCTGGGGTATCCCTCTGCCGTTCGACCCGGATTTCGTGACCTATGTGTGGTTTGATGCGCTCATCAACTATATCTCCTTTGCCGGGTATTTGTCTGATGGTGACCCCACCTTGCCGGAGTTCAACAAGTTGTGGCCGGCTGCTTGTGAGGTAATCGGTAAGGATATTCTGATTCCGGCCCACGGTATTTACTGGCTGTGCATGCTGCACGCCATGGGCTTTACGGATGAAGAGATGCCCCGCCTGTTGGTGCACGGTTGGCTCAATATCAAGGGTGAGAAGATGTCCAAATCTCTCGGCAATATCGTAGACCCCAATGACCTGTGCGATGTGTTCGGTGCAGAAGCTGTGCGTTACTATTTGGTGCGTGATACTAAGGTGGGCTATGATAGCGATTACGACCCCGAGCGCCTCAAGATGATTTACAACACTGAGCTTGCCAATGATGTAGGTAACCTCTGCAACCGCTCTCTCAACATGTGCGTGCGCTACCTCGGCGGCGTGGTGACGGTTGCTGATACTCTTGCTGCAGATGAGCTCTCCGTAGCCTTGCGCCAAAGCTTGGCTGATACTGAGGCTCGCTTTGCAGAGCACATGAACAATTACAGCACTTCTGAGGCGCTGGCCGTGCTCAATGCCCATGTGGGGCAGTGCAATGCCTTTATTGAGAAGACTCAGCCTTTCATGCTGGCTAAGGATGAGACCCGCCTTGCCGAGCTGCAAAGTGTACTTGCACACCTGCTGGAGAGTTGCGCTCACATCGGTTACTTGCTCGGTTGCGTGCTGCCCGATGCCTCTGCTCGTATCCTCAGCCAGTTGCAGGTGGATGCCTCTGCTCTTACTCCGCAAACGCTGGCATGGGGTATCCTCAAGAACGGCCACACTGTTCAGGCTCCCAGCCCGGTGTTCCCCCGCATTCTTTCTGAAGAAGAGAAGCAGAAGATGGCAGAAAAAGCCGCTAAGGCCGCTGCCAAAGCAGCCCGCAAGGCTGCTGCCAATGCCGATAAGGCATAAGGCCGCTGTGCGATTGTTTTACCAAGTGAAAAGCCCCGATTTGCTGCTGCAAATCGGGGCTTTTCACTTTTTAATCCGGGAAACTTGTGATTATTGGCTGAGCAAATCTTGCTGCCACTGCATGAGGTGGCTGAGCCCTTTTTCCGGGTGGGCGGCTATGGCCTCCAACTGGTAGCGGGTGGCAATGATGGTGGGCTCTAAATCAAGCGCCTCAGCCACGGCGTTGCGCTTGGCCGTCCATAACTCCAGCGTGGCGTCAAAATCCGGGTCAATCTCGTGTTTTTGCTTTTTGGGGAGCTGCGGATAATCCTCTTCATCCATGAGCTGGAACTTTTCAACAGCTCTGCGGAAACGTGCCGCACGGTGGGCGTGGAAATGGTGGTTGGGGTGGGCCGTGCGGAACTCTTGCAGAGCCAGACTCCAACGCAACAAGTCATCGTTAGAACATACCATGAACGAGGGCTTATCCCATGCGGCTGCCTCATTGTCACGCCAAGTCCACAGGGTTTTTAAGGCAGCCAAGCCACGGCGGTTGAATTTGCCGCAGCCTTTGATGCGCCACGGCTCTTGGTCATTGGCGGCAAAACGCTCTCGGCCTCGTTGCAGGTTATGAGCGCAGCTCTCCAAGAACCATTCGTAGCGTCCTTTTTCTTTGAGCTCTGCCACGAGACGGTCTGCCATGCCGAGCATGAACTTGACGTCTCCTTGGGCATAGGCTTTCATTTCTTCGGGCATGGGGCGCATGCCCCAGTCTGCCTTCTGGTTTTTCTTGCTGAGCTTAATGCCGTAAAAATGCTCTACCAGTGCTGCCAACCCGAACTGGCGGAACCCCAGCAGGCGTGCTGCAATCTGCGTATCCAAAATCATGTGGGGCAATACCCCATAGGCGTTTTGCAGTAGGCTCATATCATAATCAGCCCCGTGCATCCACACATCAGCCTCTTGCAGCCAGAGCTTGAAAAGGCTCATGTCCTCTATGGCCAGCGGGTCAATGATGGCCACGCCATCGGCATCTCCATACTGAATCAACCACAGTTTTTCACGGTGGCGGTGTAAGCTGTCGGCCTCCAAATCCAGCACGGTTCGCCCCTGCGGTTGGGCTGCCGCACGTATTTTCCACTCATATAATGCTTGAGAATCAGTTATCATGAACGCGCGCCATGCTATCATATTCTTCATTGCTTTGCAAGCGTTTATTTTTATTGTTCTTGTTTATCCCGGCCCGGTGTGTTACAATAGCCACATGGCAATAGAGCAATTTCGTGGGCAGATGCCGCAGTTGAATCAACCGGCTTTTGTAGCCGCCAGTGCAGATATCATAGGGGCTGTCTCTGTGGCAGAGGATGCCTCCGTGTGGTACAATACGACCGTGCGAGGGGATGTATCGCCCATTTCCATAGGCCGCGGCAGTAATGTGCAGGATAATTGCTGCCTGCATGTGGATTATGAGTTGGGCTGCCACATAGGTGACTATGTGACTGTAGGGCATTGTGTTACCCTGCATGCCTGCACGGTAGAGGACAAATGCCTCATCGGTATGGGGGCTGTTGTGCTGGATGGTGCCGTGATAGGGCATGGCTCTATTGTAGGTGCCCATGCTCTTGTGACCAAAGGCACCATTGTTCCCCCGTACAGTTTGGTGTTAGGCTCTCCCGCCAAGGTGGTGAAAACGCTCTCTCCCGAGGTAGAGGAGCAGAACTACCACCATGCTTTGGGGTATGTGGACTTAGCCCGTGAGTTTGCTGCACGCTGAGCCAGGGCTCAGCTCCTGCGGCGTTTCAAGGCGCAGGCCACCAGTGCCAGTATACCGAGGGCGCTGCTTGTAGGCTCCGGGACGCTTGTGGCTGTAATGGAGCCGTTGCTGTAAATAAACGCCATATCCGAATACTCCTCGTTATCCGGTGAAACGAAAACGAGGTAACGGCTTAAGTCTGTGCCCTCGGGCAAGATTTCATCCCCTATGGTGAGGGTGCCGATGTTGCTGATAAACGGGGTATCTGCGTCTGTGGATTGAAGGGTGATTTGTTGTCCGAAGGCAAGGGTGAGGTTATGCCCATGCATATTAACCGAGGTTTCTAAGATGACTGCGGAGGCCAAGCTGAGGTCCAAATCGGTATAAATATCGACTCCCGAGATGGCCGCCTCATTCAAGTTGAATGTTGTGGATTGGGCTATGGAGACTAAAAACGCACCTTCTACCACGATGGTGGAGTCGGAATCAAGTGAGGTACCACCCTCCATGATAAGGTTGTTTACATGTAGGGGGAGCTCGCTGTAAAGGGTAGCCCCGTTGTTCAGTGTTAAGTCGGCCCCGGCTTGGAGTGCGGCGTTTTCTCCGGCAATAAAACGGTAACCCTCCGCTGAAATCTCTATGCAGCTTGCAGAAACGGTACCGGTAATCATGACGCCGCGTTTGTCTGCGGCGGCATGGTCATCAAAGCGCACGGCGCGACCGTCCGTTGCGTAACCGTGGTAGTAGCCGTGGTGGTGTTCTGCAATGTTATCACCATCGACGGCGATATCCCACCCTGTGGTCGAGTCTGCAATCTCGCTGTCTACCACATCTGTTTGCGTGTACCATTGGGCAGTATGCCCGTTCCATACGGCCGCTTCATTCGGGTCGCGGTATTCTGCCAGCATGTTTTTGAGAACATCGGGGGTGCTGATGTAAGAGACCTCGTAGATGAAGTAGTCTTGATTGGTGTAAAAGGGTTTGGTGCCTTCTTTATCTTTGTAAAGTTTCAGATACCCGTCTCTTTCAATGACGTAGGCTTCTTGCAGGCGGGTGACACCGTCATCACCGTCTGCAAGAAGCAGAGACACAAGGTTGCCGGCGGCATCCGTTGTAAAACCTTGGCAGCTCAAAACGTGACCGGTACCTTTGTTGAGGTCATGAATACTGATGCTGGGTATAAGCCCTTCTTCGGTCTGAATATAGGTGCCATCGGCTTGTTTTGTGAGCCCGAATCCCGGTAGTAAAGCATCTTTGAGGCTGTTGACATCATTGTCTTTAAACGGGGTATAGCCTTGAGATGTGGCTTGCGGGTACTCTTGCGCCATGGATTCGCAATAGATGGTAACGTAGGCGTCTCTTGCAGAAGCACCGTTGCCGAAGTACTCCGAAAAATAGCCGCCGGGGCTGCTCTGGTTGGTGGTAGAGTCCCATTTGAAGTACCAATCGGCCGCATCTCTGAATTTGCCGGCAACATTGGTCCAATTGTAGTAAAATTGCTCAGCAATACGGAGCTGCTGCGCGTTATTGACGACGGCGTTTGTTTGGTAGACTCCATCGGAATCGTAACCGGAAGCCGTTGTTGTGCTGTAGTATCCGTTCGGCAGTACGCGTGCTGTGTCATTGCCGCTTGCCTGCATATTGCCGGTGTCTTTGTAAAAGACTCCGTATACATCCTGCCAGTATTGTATGGAGTTGCTGGCTACGTGAGACCAACACATTAAGGAGTCTCCTTCTGTGCCATCATAGTAGGGGATGGTCCAGGGACCTGCTTTGTTGCTGTCATAGAGTCGCGTAGATTGTATCTGGTTAACGGTGCAATATTGACCATAGCCTGTGCCGAAAGAGGTGACCACCGTGCCCTCCGCATGGTAAACCGTTTTGCCGTTAGCTGCTATCGTGTCTCCTATGGCGGCATGTGATGGAAGACTCGGGAGGCATGCGGTGAATCCTACGATAAACAAGATGCGCTTCATGACCCTGATATGTTAGATTTGTTGTAATGCCTATTAATTATCATTGAAATTATAGGAAATCAAGAAAAAAGTTAAATTATGAGTATTTTCTTTAATTGATAACAAAAAATTAACAAAACGGGAAAAAGGCGCATAAAATGACGTTTAAAAAAAGTGTCTGAGCTTGACAATAAGCCGAGGGGGCGTATAATTTTGGCCCATGAACGCCGAAGAAACAATCAAGAGCACGCCGCTGTGCGATAAGCACGTGGCTTTGGGCGCCAAGATGGTACCGTTTGCTGGCTGGAACATGCCTGTACAGTACAGTGGCATTTTAGCAGAACACCACGCTGTGCGTAATGCCTGCGGTGTGTTTGATATTTCTCACATGGGCCAGTTCCTTGTGAGCGGAGAAGGCGCCACAGAGTGGCTCAACACCATGTTCACCAACAATCTCAATAAACTGGTGGACGGTATGGGGCAGTACTCTATGATGCTCAATGAGAAGGGCGGTGTAATCGATGACCTTATCATTTATCAGCTGGGCAAGGATGATTTCTTTGTTGTGGTGAACGCCAGCATGATTGATGAGGACTACGCTTGGTTGAGCGCTCGCAAGCCCGAGGGTATCAGCTTGGTTAACAAGAGCGATGCTTACGTCGGTTTGGCTATTCAGGGCCCGAACTGCGAGGAGGTATTCGCTAAGATGTGCCCGGGGGTAGAGCTGCCTGTTCGCAACGGTATTCTTCAGTTTGAGGCCGATGGCGATGCCTGCGTGGTATGTCGCACCGGTTACACCGGCGAAAATGGCTTTGAATTCTTCTGCCCCGCAGAGCAAGGGGTGAAGTGGTTTGAGAAGAGCATTGACTGTGGTGCACTGCCCTGTGGTTTGGGTGCACGCGACAGCCTGCGCTTGGAGATGTGCTACTCCCTTAACGGCTCTGACCTTTCTCCCGAGAAGACCCCGCTTGAGGCCGGTCTCTCTTGGTGCTGTGACCTGAGCAAGGATTTCATCGGTGTAGAGGTGCTGCGTGAGCAGAAAGCTGCCGGCCGCCCCACCGCCTTGGTGGCTATTGAATACACCGGCAAGGGCGCACCGCCCCGCCACGGTTACGAAGTACAGCTGCCCGACGGCACCCCGCTGGGTGAGATTTGCAGCGGTGTACTCTCTCCCTCTCTGGGCAAGGGTATCGCCATGCTGTACGTGCCCGCCGCTCACAGCAAGATTGGCACCGAGGTGAACGTAGTGGTGCGCGGCAAGGCCGTTTCCGCCGTCATCATCAAGAAACCTTTCCTTAAAAAATAACCCCTGACAACCAAATACACATACTATGAGCAACCCCGCTGATTACAAGTATTCCTCCGAGCACGAATGGATTAGCCCCGCCGTTGACGGCGTGGTAACGCTCGGCATCACCGATTTCGCACAGGCTGAGCTGGGTGAAGTCGTATACGTAGACCTCCCCTCCGTTGGTGACACCTTCTCTAAGGAGGATTCCATCGGTGCCGTTGAGTCCACCAAGGCTGCTTCCGATATCTACACCCCCGTTTCCGGTGAAATCGTTGAGGTGAACGAGGCTCTCGACGCCGAGCCCAACACGGTTAACAACGATGCTTTCGGTGCCGGTTGGATCTGCAAGATTAAGCTCGACGACGCTTCTGAGCTTGACGAGCTGATGGACGCCGAGGCTTACACCGAGTTCTGCAAGTAAAGCTATATATTAAAGCCTTGCGTGTGGTAAGGAGCAGGGGGCTGTACCCCGCTCGTCAGCCCATGCAAGGCTTTACTACTTTTCCGTTGGCGTTAACGCCGACAACTTGTCAAACGTAATTTGTAACCGGTATAGACAAATGATTACTGCTCAAACATCTTTTATCCCCCGCCACATCGGCCCCAATGAGGCTGATACCGCTGCCATGCTGGCTGCCATCGGTTTTGATTCTTTGGATGCCATGACGGACGCCATCGTGCCTGCCGACATCCGCCTGAAAGCCCCGCTTGATTTGCCTGCCCCCATGGCAGAGCAAGAGGCTTTGGCCGCATTGCAGAGCATGCTTTCTGCCAATAAGCCCGTGCGCAGTCTCATCGGCCAGGGCTACTACGGCACCTTCATGCCCGCCGTGATTCAGCGCAATGTGTACGAGAACCCCAGTTGGTATACGGCCTATACTCCTTACCAGCCTGAGATTGCCCAGGGCCGTTTGGAGATGCTCATGAACTTCCAGACCATGATTGCCGGCCTGACCGGTCTGCCGATTGCCAATGCCTCCATGCTTGACGAAGGCACGGCTGCTGCCGAGGCTGTGCACCTGTGCGTATGCGAGAAGCGCAAGAGCGACACTTTCTTTGTGGCCGACACTTGTTTCCCCCAGACCATTGATGTGATTCGCACCCGTTGCGAGACCACCGGTGTGAACCTGATTGTGGGTGACTGGAAGAGCTTTGACCCTGCCTCCGTGCCCACTTTGGCCGGTGTGCTGGTGCAGTACCCCGACAATGTGGGTGCTGTAGAGGATTACGCCGCTTTCTTTGAGAAGTGCCACGCCGCTAAGGTGCTGTGCTGTGTAGCTGCCGATTTGATGGCCCTCACCGTACTTAAGGAGCCGGGCTCCTTCGGTGCAGATGTATGTGTAGGTACCACGCAGCGTTTCGGTATTCCCATGGGTTACGGTGGCCCCGCCGCTGCCTACATGGCTTGCACCGATGCCCTCAAGCGTAAGCTGCCCGGCCGCTACATCGGTAAGTCTATCGATAAAGACGGCAAGCCTGCTTACCGCTTGGCTTTGCAGACCCGCGAGCAGCACATCCGCCGCGAGAAGGCTACCTCCAACATCTGCACGGCTCAGGTGCTCACCGCTCTGCTTTGCACATTCTACGCCATGTACCAAGGCCCCGAGGGCCTCAAGAATGTGGCTACCACGGCTCACCGCTTGGCCGCCGGCTTTGCTGCCTCTGTAACAGCTGCCGGTTACACCATGCCCGCAGCCACCTACTTTGACACCGTTGCCTTTACTGCCGCCGGTAAGGCTGATGAGCTTGTGGCCGCTGCCCTCAACGCCGGTTACAACATCCGTAAGGTGGATGCCGACACCGTGAGCGTCTCCTTTGATGAGACCACCACCGATGCTGACCTTGCCGCTCTTTGCTCTGCCCTGAATCTGCCCGTAGCAGAGGTACCCGCCGCCCCGGTATGGGGTGAGCAGTGGAACCGCAGCAGCACTTTCTGCACGGAGACCTGCTTCAACGCTTTCCACTCCGAGACGGAGATGATGCGCTACATCCACACGCTTGAGTGCAAGGACCTCGCCCTCAACGAGGCCATGATTCCGCTGGGCTCATGCACCATGAAGGCCAACTGCGCTGCCATCATGATGCCCATCACCTGGGCCGGTGTGACCGAGCTGCACCCCTTTGCTCCTGCCAACCAGTGCGAGGGGATGCGCGCCATGCTTGAGCAGCTCAAGCAATGGCTGGCCACCGTTACCGGTTTCCACGGGGTGTCTCTGCAGCCCAACTCCGGTGCTGCCGGTGAGTTCGCCGGTCTGTTGACCATTCACCGCTATCAGGTTGCTCAGGGCCAAGGCCACCGCAATGTGTGCCTTATCCCCAACTCCGCCCACGGTACCAACCCCGCCTCCGCTGCCATGGCCGGCTTTACCTGTGTGCCCGTCAAGTGCGACGAACAGGGCAACATTGATGCCGCCGACCTCAAGGTGCAGGCCGAGAAACACCGCGACAACCTTGCCGCCCTCATGGTAACGTACCCCTCCACCCACGGTGTGTACGAGAGCGGTGTGGCTGACCTTTGCCGAATTGTTCACGAGAATGGTGGCCAGGTATACATGGACGGCGCCAATATGAACGCCCAGTGTGGTCTTACCAACCCCGGCACCATCGGTGCAGACGTGTGCCACCTTAACCTGCACAAGACTTTCGCCATGCCCCACGGCGGCGGTGGCCCCGGTGTAGGCCCCATCTGCTGCGCAGAGCACCTTACTCCCTATCTGCCCGGCCACATTTGCGATGATGCTCAGGCACACTCTGCCGTGTCCTCTGCCGAGTACGGTTCTGCTGCCATCTGCCCCATCACATGGATGTACCTTGCCATGATGGGCCACGAGGGGCTCAAGCGTGCTTCTCAGATGGCTATCCTCAACGCCAACTACATTGCCAAGCGTTTGGAGAACCACTTCCCGACCCTGTACTCCGGTGCCAACGGTTTGGTGGCTCACGAGTGTATTCTTGACACCACCATCATGCTCCGCAAGAGCCACCTCTCTGTGGATGACATGGCCAAGCGCCTCATGGACTACGGCTTCCACGCCCCCACCATGAGCTTCCCCGTGCACGATACCCTCATGGTAGAGCCCACTGAGTCTGAGAGCAAGTATGAGCTTGACCGCTTCATTGATGCTATGATCGGTATTCATGGTGAGATGGAGGCTGTTGCCAATGGCTCCGTACCTGCTGATGACAATGTGATGGTGAATGCCCCGCACACGGCACTGGCTGTTACCGCCGATGAGTGGAACCACGCCTACACCCGTGCTCAGGCTGCATATCCCGCCGCTTGCCAGCGTCTGCACAAGTTCTGGCCCTCTTGCTCTCGTGTAGAGAACGCCTGGGGCGACCGCAACTTCTGCTGCACCTGCGATACCCTCGCTGAGCAGCAATAATCCGCAGCGTTCAGCTCTTTTTCAACCCCGTTCACCGTTGCGTGAACGGGGTTTTTACTTGACTTTATACCCCGAATAAGTAGGATGAATAGTATGTTGAAACTGACTCTCTATTTTGC
Organism: Akkermansia sp.; assembly: GCA_017549485.1. Classification (GTDB taxonomy): domain Bacteria; phylum Verrucomicrobiota; class Verrucomicrobiia; order Verrucomicrobiales; family Akkermansiaceae; genus Akkermansia. The sequence goes on along the minus strand of JAFYUT010000006.1, from coordinate 18,146 downwards.
TTTGGCCGGTATGGCGTTCGGGGAATTATATGGGCGCCCTCAGTTTGCTGACCCCGCACCGTGGCCGGATGCGGCGACCGTGACGGCCGAAAAAGGAAACGGTGCTCCCTTGGTGTACAGTGAAGATGCCCGCGAGGATGCTGCTGCGTTTTCCCCTGCGGTCTTTCGGTTGCATTACCTTGGCGGCTCTTCGGATAAAGAGATAAAGAGCGTTACCGTCAACAACGGTATCTTGGAGTTGGTGAAACCCGCTGCCATGTACAGTGTAGATTTCTGCATGGGGGCGGAGCTTTACTCTGATTACGCCATGGCGCCTCATGATATGGTCGGGCAGAATGCTGAAAAAATCTTTGCTCAATTCCATAAGAATGGCTACATGGTACACAGGGCGATGGAGCAGATAAGCGGCAAAAAGGCTGTATGGGTTGAAGAACACCTTGCTTTCAGGTGGAAGCAAAAGGGCGAATATGTGATTGCGTTTGCGTTGTCACCGTGGTTGTTTTTGGATGCTTCAACGGGTAATATTGAAAAAGTGCAGGCGCAGGAGTGGGCGTACGTGACGCTCTCCCCAGCGGCATATCATGCCTTACAAGCTGTAGCCAGGTATTATACGGAACGTCATGCTCTCCATATCACGGGGCGTAATGGGACTCATGGTTATGAAGAGAATATACAAGTGCGTGAGTTCCCGTCAACGGTGGAGTATCGCTTACCGCTTTTATCCCATCCGTAGTCACTCCCGACGGCGGCATCAGGGCTTTTCTTTTTGCAGCGCATTCATGTACCCCGCTGTGATGATACCCGCGGGCAGGGCGATGAGCGCAATCCCCAGTACGGAGGAGAGCATGGTGACACACCGCCCGATGTGGCTTACCGGGTAAATATCCCCATAGCCCACGGTGGTGAGTGATACCGTGGCCCAGTACAGAGCATCGAAAAATGTGTTAAAGGTATCCGGCTCTACATTGAAGATGATGATGGCTGATACGAGAATGTAGCCCGCTGAAAGGTAACCCACCGCCAGTAGGGATGCTCTCGTTTCTCGTATGGTTTGGATAACCAGCTTCATGTTTCTGGAGTGGTGGATGAAGCGCAGGGTGGATGCCAAGCGGAGCAAGCGCAAGCCTCGCGAAACGCGGAATGCGCGGAAACTCTCGTGAACAAAACTCATGGCCGGCAGGATGGAGAGCAAATCCATGATAGCCATGGGGGTGAACGGGTAACGTATGAATACCCATACCCCGCGCTTGCCGCTGCGTATGTCTGCCGTTATCCAATTGAGGATATAATCCAACCCGAAAAAGATGACCACTACTATATCGGTAATGTCAAAAAAAGAAAAATCTTCTTTGAACATCAGTGGCAATAAACTGGCCACTACCAGCAATAGCATGAAGCGGTTATAAAGTTGAGCAGAGAGGCTTGCCTTGTTCTCTTCTCGTGTTAAATCGTATATCCACTGTCTTACCATACCGCGCTATTTTATCAGATAGATTCTTTATTGGCAATGCTGAACGTAAAAAAACAGGATGTGAAGCAGACTCCCATGTGGGCAAAATAAAACATCGCCCGGTTGCGGGCGATGTTTTGAAAAATGCGGAAGAGGGATAATTACTTCTGCTCGGGCGTGCAGATTTTTTTCCAGCTGAGCGCACCTTGGCCGTGGCCGCTGTAGAGCACCTTACCGTTGGCATCTACAATAACGGCGTGGGGAATGCCCTGGGGCGTGGTGGCTCCGGGAAGCTGACGGGCTGCGGGAGAAGCTACATGAAGACCGGGAAGGGCAGCCTTGTAGTGCTCGATATAATGTTTGGCAACATCGGCACCGCGGTCGCAGGAAATGAGAATAACTTCTACTTTGTTTTCTTTCATGGCGGCATATTGCTCTACGATGCGGGGCATGAGCATACGGCAAGGACCACACCAGGAGGCGGAGTAGATGTAGATGTAGTGCTGAGCATCGGCCATGGGCTTACCAGTAAGGAACTCGGCTTTGCTGACATAAGCGGTAACGGCAGGCGTGCTTTCTGTTGCTGCGGGTTGCTCTGCTGTCTCAGTAGCGAGGAGTGCAGGGGCAGAGAAAAGCGCGGTTACGGCGGCGATGTAATGGTAAATACGTTTCATCGCGCCATAGAATACACCCTTAAAAACGGTTTGAAAAGAATAAAATGACGATACGTGTCATTTCTACCAGATTCTGAAAAGGGGAAATACCCTGAATTCTACCGTCTTTGTATGGAGGTGGCGGGTATTAAATTACTATCTCTCAGTTGTCGCTGTCAAAATTAGAGCTTGCTATCACTTTTGTTATGTGTTAGCATGTTTCTTAACAAGAGGGGCGGCGCTTGTGCAGCCCTCCAATACACAAAACGCATACAAATTATGGAAAAGATAGCCTATCTTGCTATGCTGGCCTCTGCCGTGGCAACTGCTCCCGTTGCCGTTGCTCAGGACTCCCACTCCGTTCTTCCCGCTGAGTTTTCTCAGTTCTCTTCCGCAGAGCAGTTCGGTTTCGGTATGTTCCTTGTTGCCAGAGCTTACACGCAGTTGACTGCTTCCCCCGAGGTAGAGAAAGACCCCGATGGCACGGCTGAAAAAATTCAGGAGCTCACTCAGGTGATTTACGCTCTGTATGATATTGAGATGTCTGAGTCTGACCGCGCTGAGTTGCAGGACATTCAGTCCAAGTTGCTTGTAACTCCCGAGTACAATGATATTCAGGTTCAGGGTGCCGCTGCCGCTTCCAAGATTAAGTCTGCCGATTACTACGGTTCAGAGAAGCTTCGTAGTGCTATCCGCGACTTTACCATGGGGGCCATGGGCTACCGCCGCGGTGAGTAATCCTATATATAGACATTACTTTTCTAATAAAAAGCGCGCAGGTGTTGACCTGCGCGCTTTTTATATTTTCGGTATTGGCATTATAATAACCCCGCAAGCCGTATAGGCCTGCGGGGTGCATAGCATTACGATAAAAAAGGTTTGGCTTACTTTTTCTTCTTGGCCGGCTTGCAGATTTTCTTCCAATCAAGGGCACCTTTGCCATGGCCGTTGTAGAGCACGTTGCCGTCTTCATCAACGATGGTGGCTGCGGGAATACCGGAGGGGGCTGTAATGCCGGGCAGATTCTTGGCATCTGCTGAGGAAGAAAGTACACCCGGGAACCCGGCTTCGTAGTGGCTCAGGTAGTTTGCTGCGGCTTCGGCGGTGTTATCGTGTCCGATGAGGATAACCTCCACCTTCTTTTTCTGCATCTTTTTGTATTCTTTAACAATCTCGGGCATGAGAGCCTTGCAGGGGCCACACCATGAGGCAGAGTGCAGGTAAATGTAATATTTGGCCTTTTTAGAGGGTTTGTCGTCCGTCAGAAATGTCATGTCTTTCAGAGCAGCCTTAACAGCGGGAAGATTAGAGGAGTCTTTATCACCCTCTTCCTTGTCTTTTTTGCTCTTCTTGACTTTCTTAAGTGCCGGAGTGTTAGCGTTGATGTGCAGATTCAAGATGCCGCCCTCAGCAGTGCAGGTCATGGTAGCATCTCTGACGCTGTTGAGCAAATGTTGAATTTCTTGTATATTTTCTTTTTGGGCATCGATGCCGGATTGAGCCAATTGAAGGTTGTATTCGTCAGCTTGGGCATTTTGAAGTGCTGCGAGTCTTTTTTCCTCGTTCTGCAAAGCCTGTTTTTCAAGATTCAGGGCGGGAGCTAAGTTCACATGAACCACAAAGCCACTTACGGGGGTGTTACCGTTTGCTGCCGTGCACAAGGATAATGCTTTGGCCGGTGTTGTGCCGACGCTGACAGCAGAATTTGTGAGCATGGCACAGGGGATGATTCCCTCATCCTCATCTACAATATCGTCAAGTGTATAGGTGGTAACAAATCCCTGAGAGGCGATGGTGGGAGTAAATGCAAGCTCTATCATTTCGATGGAATCCGGGGCGTATTTCTCGGCAAGCTCCATAATGGCTTGATAGGTATCGGCCACGGCTGTTTCAAATTTGGCGCGGTTGTTGAGCTGAATCGCTGCGGCAAAGCAGGGGGCCGGTGCATCAGTTTTACCCAAACTGTAATATTCGTAGTCTAAGTATTGCTTTGCAACGCCGGAGCCATCAAAAACAGCACACCAGCCGTTACCAAGCGCATCGGTCATGTTGCGCGCGTGTTCCAACACACCTTTTGCGTCCTCATACGCGCTGCGGAGCAAGTCTGCTTCTTCTCGTGATTCGGTGAGTTCTATGATATGGGCAATTGTTGAGACTAAGGTATCAGTTTCTGCCATGGTCGGGCAGGGATAAGATGAAACAGTAGAACCATAGGCATACACCAAGGCATCTTCAGGTGCTTGTGCATTTACTGAGGCCTCGGTGAAGGCTATGCCGCAGGCATCACCTTGCAGGGAGAGGTGCAGATTACCATCTTGCCAAAGAGTGGCAGAGACAGGCACCTTAACAGTGGGAACATACTTGGCGAACAAATCGCAAAGGACGTGAGCGTCTTTCAGCAGCTGTTCTGTGTGGGGGGCGTCCGCTTGTTTAAAGAGGCTGTCGGCTAATTCAATCGTCAATTTTTGCGCTTTGACGGCATTTTCGGCAAAGGCGTTGAGCATATCGGGGCTGATGGAGAGAGCCGCCAACCCTTTAGCCCCGGTGGCTGCATCCAATGCCTGAGCTGCCGCCGTGCCGAGAACGGAGTCTGCCGCTGTTGGGGTTGTTTTGAGCTCTTCCGGGTTTACGGTAAGAGCTATGACAACGGCATTGCCTTGTCGGCGTGTGGCTATGGAAACCGCGAGGTCGCCTAAAAGCACGGCAGGGATTTCACTGACATCCTGCGGAATATCGCTGAGCTTGCAGGTGTACAATTGCCAATCCTGTTGCTTAGAGAGCTTGATAAACGGCGCCTGACCACCGGCGAGAGCCAAAGCAAAATTAATCTCAGCCATGGCGGTTTTGGCTTCGTCTTCGGTTTCTGCGGTAACAACCAAGTAGAGTGGCTTTACCCCCTTAAGCAGAGCAACCGCTTGACGGAGCAGTTTTTCTTGGTCGGTGTGGGAGATATCTCCGTTTTCGTCCACCATGGTAACTCCGGTACAGATGAGCTCCATGAGCGGAGACAGCATGGACTCTGTGCCGTTGGTGATACCCACGGCGAAGGTGTCCAGTTGTTGAACTTCGAGAGGAAGCTCCCAAATGGTTTTACCGGCAAGCTTGTTGACAACGGCTATTGTTTCTTTAACATTGCCGGTAATGTAAGTGTCAGTCCCTTGGGGCAGATAGGCCAATGCCGGGAATAATTGGGCACGAGCCGCAGTTGTATCGGTAGAGACTCGGGTTGCAGCCACTGTAGCCGGGGCTGTGTTTTCATCGGAGCAAGAGCTGAGCAGCCCGCCGGTTAATAAGCCGGCGCCGATTAAGGTTGATGCATAGAGTTGGTTCAATTTCATAATCCAATCAAAAATATAACAAGGATATACTATAAGAAACGGCAGTTGTTGTAAAGCTTGTAAATGTTTCTTTTGCTTGCATTCGGTTGAGTTTTGTGTTAGTATCGACCTGTAATCGGAAAAAAAAGCCGTATGTTAGACAGAAAGATGCTTAAGAGGACGACAGGAGGCTGCTTGGCTCTGCTGATGTTATTGGCCGGTAGCGCACCATTGTATGCAGCCGATAAGGATGATGCTTTGTTGAAGTGGTTATGCCGCAGCAATGCAGTATATAGCCCGCTGGAGGCTGCGGAGAATGGCTCGGTGGAACAATTGCAACGTGCTGTGCAAGCGGAGCCTTTGCAGGTAAATGCCATAGATGAACTGGGGCGAACGGCTTTGCATTTGGCGGCACCGCGTGGTAATGCTGAGCTGATAAAGATATTGCTGGAGGCCGGGGCTGATGCTACCGTGGTTGATGCTGACGGCAAAACGCCCGCGGAGCTTGCCGATGATGCAACGGTTAAAAGCGTATTTGCCGCGGCTGTTGCTGAACGCGAAAGAGAAATTCAGGTAAGTCTCGATATTAAAGCCGGTAAAACTGCTGCCGTGGAAGCCGCTTTGGCTGACGGCGTGCGTGTAAATGCATTGAATGAGGAGAAGAGTGGTACCTTGTTGAGTGTTGCCGTGCATGCCAATAAGGCGGATATGGTCAAACTGTTGTTAGCACATGGTGCCGATGCCTCCGCTATCAATGTAAACGGCAAGAGTGTGCTGCATGTAGCTGCGGCACGCGCCGGTCGTGAGATTGTGCAGTTGTTGCTTGCAGCAGGGGCAAATCCCATGCACCCCGGTAATAATGGTGCTACACCTTTGCATGATGCCATTTGGGAGGGAAACAGCGCCGCTGTTGAGGCCTTGATGCCGGCATACGCCGAGGTGAATTTCAGCCCCGACGGTCGCCACAACGGATTCCCTATCGGTATGGCTATCATGAGAGGCCGGGCCGATTATGTTCAGTTATTTATCAATGCCGGAATTAATTTGAATGATAAGCGTTTCTGCAAAATGCCGCTGCTGCATACGGCTGCATCACATGACCGTGTGTTTATTGTGAACATGCTGTTGCAGGCGGGGGCTGACCGTAATGCGGTGGATTCTCACGGTAAAAAAGCTGTAGAATATGCCAAGGGTGAGGCTTATGAATTATTGAAGTAAAGGAGACATGAAGATGAAATTTTCTGCTGTATTATCGTTTGTTTTTGGGGTGCTGCTGGCTCCTTTGGGGCTCGCAGATATTCCTTCAGGTACAGATTATTCCCTGATTAATAAAACGGAAAACTCTGATGCCGCCTATCGTAATCGTGTTTTCAAGGCCTATTTACCGCAATCTGTGGTAAGAGAGCGTTTGCGCACGAATAATTATTCGGCTTTTGAAAATCCCACCGGCATCTATTACGTCAAAGGTGAAACGGTGACGGTAGAGGTGCAGGGGGAGGCTCCGCAGGGACTCTCATTCATTATACACAATTTTGACCGAGAGGGTGGGCATGCTGAGATTCCACTTAAAAGTGGTCTTAATACCTTTACTGCGCCCACTCAGGGATTAGGCTATTTCAATTATCGTGACGCAGAGCCGCAGAATGCACCCGCCCTACAGGTGAAATTGGGGGGCGGCTATGTAAACGGTGTGTTTACGCAGCACGATGATGTTGCCACTTGGAAGCGCCTGTTGGCTCAGGCCAAGGGCAATATCTTGGATATTTTGGGAGAACGCACCCAGTTGGCATATAGTGTGGAGGATTTGCTGAAGCATTGTCCCGACCGCGGGCCGGAACTGATTGCCATATACGACGATGTATTGCGTAAGGAACAAGATATGTTGGGGTGGGAACGCTATGGCTGCCACCCCGGTACACACATGCATGGTCGTGTTCAGTGGCAGGGCTTTATGCATGCTGATGGTATGGGCGGTGCTTATGTGAATACGGCTATGAATGAGGTGGCCTCGGTAGATAGCCTCAAAAACTCCGTATGGGCGATTGCTCATGAGTTCGGCCACATTAACCAGTGCCGCCCCGGCATGATGTGGGCCGGTTCTCAAGAGGTGACCAACAACATATTCTCTGCCTGGTGTTGTTATAATATCAATCCTGAATTTTGTCGATTGGAGCATGAGACTACTCCCGTCATGGGGTATCACAAGCCCATGCGTGGTGGGCGTTTTGATTGTTACATCAACTCGGCTTTGGTGCGGCGTCAACTTTGGCAGTTTATGACCGGCCCGGATTATGGTATTAACAATGTACCGGGCGAGCGCACGGGGGATCACTTTGTAACCGTTTCTCCGCTTTGGCAGTTGCAGCTGTATTTTGCCGTAGCCCGTGGTGATGATGGGTTATACCCCTACGTGTATGAGCAGACGCGCAAGGATGCTGCTGATACTCCGCATGGTCAGTTGCGAGTGCAGTTCTGTACCCGTGCGGCAGATGCCGTCAAGCTGGATTTGTCTGAGTTCTTTGTTAAAACCGGTATTTTGGCTCCCATGAACCGTTATGTGGAAGATTACCAAGGCCACCATGTGACGATTACCCCTGAGATGTGTGAGAAAGCCATTGCCCACATGCGCCAATATCCCAAGCCGGATACGAGCGTTATTTACTATGTGAACGCCAATACCGTTCACATTTTCCGAGACCGCTTGCCGGTTAAGGTTTCTCATGACTACACTCCGGACGTATCCACGGGAATCGCCACGATTCCTGCTGATAAATGGGAGAACGCCGTGGCCTTTGAGTGTTATCGCGGTAAGCGTTTGTGTCGAGTGGCCATTCGTGGCCTCAACCATGAGGACAACGCTACAACCGACCTCATTGTTCCCAAGGGAACTACCTCCATTCGTGCCGTGCAGTGGGATGGTCAATATTATACCATTTGGAAGGCTCAGGAGTAATCCGAAAGTTGCATGGGATTGTTAATGCAAAGAGTTCGCAGCACTGCCTCCCGATTGATGGGGGCAGTGGTGCCCGATGCTTATCGCCTCAGATTGCGGTTGCGGTGCTTGTTTTTCATGTACAAGCTGTGGCCGTTTCGGAGCGTGTCACGGGAGAAGCGGGTCATTTGCTATTACCGTGACGGCTCTCGTGATTGCCCGGGACTTGCAGACCGACTCAAGGCCATGGTGTCGGGATACATTCTTGCAGCCGAGAATGGCCGCCCGTACTACATTTACCATGACCATGGCTTTGTGTTGCAGGATTATTTGGAGCCCGCTGAAATTGATTGGCGTATTGAGTTGAGCGATATCAGTACGGGGTTCTGGGCCTGCCGCCGATTGTGGTATACGGATTCTTTGGTGCCGTTGGATGCCTCGGTCCCCGAATATCACTCGCTGTGCGGAGGGGATATTGCTGAGGGGCTTTGCGGTGATTTGCGGGAGAAATATGATTTTCACCGCGTGTTTCATGCATTGTTTCGTCCATCTGCGGCTCTGCAACAGGCAATAGATTCGTATTGTCAGGAGTATCAGTTGACAGAGGATTCTTATATTGCCGTGCATATACGTTTCTTGGATTTCTTTGAAAACGTGGAGCAACCGCACGATACCGTTTATACTCGCCATGCGTCTCCCGAGCAACAAGCAGAGATGATAGAGAGTATCAATCTCACATTGGAGCATTTGTTGCAGCGCCACGCGGGGAAAAAGCTTTTGTTGTTCTCGGATAGTCCCGTATTTTTGGCCGCACCCCACCCGCAAGGCATTATCATATTACCCGGGGAAGTCGGGCATATTTATGCTCATGCCGGTAACCAAGGGGTTACCCTCAAAGCTTTTGTTGATATGTTTATTATTGCCCGTGCGGCCCATGTATACAGTATAGTAGGCCCCGGTACTCACCCCAGTGGTTATTCTTATATGGGGGCGCGCATAGGGAATAAACCATTCTGCCGCATGGAAAGACTGCGGTGCGAGTAAAAAAATCACATCAACTCTGAAGTTGATGTGATTTTTTTATCGCTGAAATGGCAAGTCGGTGTTACAGTGCGGCGTAAGCGGCCTGTTGTTCCCCCGGAAGTGTGGTTTCGTATGAGATGCCGATGGCATCGCGAGCAGCTTCCGGGGTGGTGTAAATGCCTGCGCCGGCCATGGCGTACAAGGCGGCACCCAATACGGTGCTTTCGGATACGGTGGAGACGAGGATGGGCAGGCCGAGGATATCTGCGCGCATTTGTGTCCAAATCTTGTTGCGGGCGCCACCGCCTACCAACAGAAGCTCGGTGGCTTTGAAGCCGCCCACCTTTTCCAGTTTCTCCAAACGGCTCTTGAGACGGTAGGTAAGTGCCTCCATGGCTGCACGGTAGATATGCCCGCGGGTACGGCCCAAAATAAGCCCCTCAATGCTGCCGGGCACGGAATCACTGGGCAGGAAGTTGGGGGTTAATTTAACGCCGTCGCAACCGGGGGCAATGGCGGCGGCCTCGGCATCCATGGTGTCGTAGTTTTCGCCGTTGTAGCAGGTGGCTTTCACCCATTCGATGATGCCACTGGCAATCCACTGCAAACCGGGGTTAAGAAGCCCTTGCTTGCTGTCGAACTCAACGGTGGCACCGGCTGCATAATCCTCGGCTTCCAGCTTGGCTTTGGCGGTGCGCAGCATGAGAATCTCCCATGTGCCACTGGAAAGGAACGGCTGGTTCTCTTTAACACCGCTGCCGAACAAGGCAAACTGGGTGTCGTGACCGGTAGAAACAACGGGTACGGAGCAGGGAAGCCCCAGCAATTCGCAAGCAGCGGGGGTGAGGTTGCCGATAACATCACCTGCATTAACCATGGGCGGGAACAGCTCTTTGCTGATGCCGAGTGTGCCGAGAATCTCTTCGCTCCAATCGCCCGTTGTCAAATCCGTCATTTGAGAGGTGCCTGCCATGGTGCGGTCCGTTGCCATGACTCCCGTGAGGCGGTGAGCAAGTATGTTGGAGATAAAGAGCCATGCATGGGCCTGGTCAAGAAGCTCGGGGCGGTTTTCTTTCAGCCAGATGAGTTTGTAGATGGTATTGAAAGCAAACTCACCCACGCCGGAGATTTCATTAAGTTTGCTTTGGGGCAGGTACTTGTCAATACTCTTCATTACCTCTGCCGTGCGCGGGCATTTCCAAGAGATAACCGGGTAGAGCAGTTCTCCCTGCGCATCTACAAGGGCGCCATCTACCCCGAAGGTGGTGATGGTTACACCTTTTACCTGAGCCGCATCAACCTCGGGCAGGATTTTGCGGGTGCATTCTGCCAGCTGGTTGAGAATGCGGTCTGCATTCCACACATGGTATTGTGCGTTTTCAGCCCCTTGATCTGTAGAGTTGGGTTGGCTGGCTTTGCCAACAAGGTTGCCCTTATCGTCAACGAGAATGGCGCGTACATTGGTGGCGCCACAATCTAAGCAGAGTACGTATGACATGGTGTGTATTTAGTTGAATATGTTGTTATAAACTTGATGAACGTGAAAATGGGGGTGCCATGCGGTGGCTATTTGCTGCGGGTCGCGCAGCCCTTGTTGCCACGCCTGCATTTCCGTTTGCAAGGCGGCAGATAAAGACTCGGGGGTGTCTGCGGTTGATACCGTGCCTGAATTTTTTGTGGTATACCACAGCAGATTGCGCAGGTGCTGCGGGCGATTCGGGGTTACAACAGAGCACCCACAGCACAAGGCCTCGGCTGATACATTGTGCGACCCTTCATAGCGAGAGCTGCATAAAATGATTTTAGCCCTGTTGTATTGCTCTTTCAGCTGTTCATGTGGTAAGACCCCTAAAATCTCGATTTTTTCCGAAGCGGAGGCCGGTAAATGACAGTGAAGTTGATAGAGCTCATAAGTTACGCAACCGTATATATGAGTTTTTGCCGTGCCGCCGTTGCTGTAATAGTGTGCTAATGTTCGCATCAGAAACTCCGGCCTTTTTTGGAATCTGTCATCCCATCTCCCGATGCAGAGAATGAGGTCTTCTTTGTTGCCCCCCTCATAGCGAAAATCCGGTGCTACAGGGCAGGGGGACGGGTAAAGTTTGTCGGTGAGCCATTTGCCGTAAAATAAACGCTTGCTCAGGTGCTCTGCCGCTGTAGCTCCCATGGTAATGGCATCTGCCTGTTTCAGATGCTGTGAGCGACGAATATCCATAATGCGGCTGTAAAGGCGTTTGGCCGCTTTCTTGAAGAGTGAGGCATTCGGTGGCATGCAGCCCACAACGTCATCGGTACAATCCATGTGGACAACAAGGCGTATACCTGCCTGTTTGACAGCCTTGGCAATGTTCAGGTAGCGGGGGGCACCCCAAGAGTACAATATGAGGGCATCTATACCGAGGCTTTTCCACCATGTCGCAGATTCCAGAGTCGCATACGGCGTGCGTATGAGATTGTCTCTCCGGTCATCTTCGTAATAGGGCAGGGGCATAATGCACTTGCTCTCTATCCCTTGGGCTTGTAGGGCGCGAGAGATAAGCCCGGTGTCGCGAATGTAAAATCCGTCATTCGCATGAAATGCTACAGGGGTGCAGCAGTAGATTCTCTTATACTCGGGCTTCAAGGTTTAAGCTAAAAATGCCCTGCCGATGCGGAACATCGGCAGGGCTGAGGTTACGGGAAATTAATACTTGCCGTAGATGGGGCCGAAGTTGGCGCAGGCGCGGAAGTCTGCGCTCTCGGGGCATGCCGTGCCGAACAGGTCCCATGCAGCGGGGCGGTATACCTGCTCCTCGGGCACGTTGTGGGCGTATACGGGGATACGCAGCATGGAGGCCAGCGTGATGATATCTGCGCCGATGTGGCCGTATGTCCATGCGCCGTGGTTGGCGCCCATGTTGGCCATAACGGTGTATACGTCCTTGAAGCCACCCTTGCCGGTAAGGCGCGGGGCAAACCACGTGGTGGGCCAACCCGGGTCGGTGCGCTGGTCAAGTTTGTCGTTCACCTCCTGCGGCAGGTCGCAGGTCCAGCCTTCCACAATTGTCAGTACGGGACCTTGGCCCTTTACCAAGTTCATGCGAATCATGGTGATGGGTACATTGCCCTTGGAGACGAAGTGCAGGGAGTAACCACCGCCGCGGAAGTATTCGCGGTTGGCGGGGCACCACTCGGAGGCACCCATCATGGCCTCGATGTCGGCCTGGGTGGTCTCGCCCGTCTTCTTCATGATGGGCGTACCATCGGGGGCGGTAGAGTGCATGTTGCCGTCCAGAGCGGTAGAACCGGAGTTGATAAGGTGCATGATGCCGTCCTTAGCCAGCCCCTCCATGGTGTAACCCGTTACGCGCTTCACGGCAGCGGGGCTCCAGTAGGTGCGGATGTCGGAGAAGCAGGCTGCGCGGCCGGTCAGCTGGTGCAGCAAGAGCATGCACACGCCGTTCATGGCATCGTTCTCCGTGGCAAAGGGAATAGCCTCACGCGGGCCGTTCCAGTCGAAAGTGCTGTTGAGCAGGGATTCTGCCATGTCGCCGTTCGGGTAGAAATCCGTCCAGTGACGCTGGCCTTGGAAACCACCGCAAATGGCGTTGAAGCCTAAGCCCTCCTCCTCGCGGTCAATCGTCTTGAGGTAGGGATTGCCGTGCATCATGTCACGGAAGATGATGGTCATGAGAATGCTCTCACGCAGGGTACGCTCTTTCTCCTCGGGGGAGAGTACGAGGTCGGGACGGTTGCGATCCGGGCCGATGTTGATGTACTTCTTGGCCCACTCCATAGCGAGGTCGAACTCGGCCTTGTCGTAAATGCCCAGCTCCATGCGGCGGCGTACCTCCGTCATGTCTACGGACTGTACACGCATGCCCATATAGCTCTCCCAGAAAGAGTGGTCTACGATAGAACCGGCAATACCCATGGAGCACCCACCGATGGACAGGTAGCCTTTGCCACGCAGGGTGGCAACGGTAAGACCGGCACGGGCGAAGCGGAGAATCTTCTCTGCTACGTCCTCGGGGATGCTGGTGTCGTCGGCATCCTGTACGTCATGACCGTAGATGGAGAATGCGGGGATTCCCTTCTGGGCGTAGCCGGCAAGAGCTGCGGCAAGATACACGGCGCCGGGGCGCTCTGTGCCATTGAAGCCCCAGATAGCCTTGGGCGTGGTGGCGTCGGTCTCAAAGGTTTCTGTGATGTAGCACCAGCAGGGGGTCACGATGAGGGAGCAACCTACGTTGTTTTCTGCAAACTTCTGGTTGCAGGCTGCGGCCTCTGCGGGGCCGCCGATGGTGGTGTCGGCAATGATGCACTTAACGGGTTGACCGTTGGCGTGGGTTACGTTAGCCTCAATAAGGGCGGCGGCAGCCTTTGCCATGTTCATGGTCTGATCCTCCAGAGACTCACGAACGCCGAGACGGCGACCGTCAATCGTCGGGCGAATGCCGATGGTCGGTAATGTGTCGTATTTCATATACGTGTTGTTTGTGGTTAAATTGTTGTTATTTGTTGTCGGAAGAGGTGGTGGGTTTGCGGAAGATAAGGCTGTATACCAGAACTACCGCAAAGCAAATGGCGGGTACAATGAATGAGGCACGCACGGAGGCGGAGCTGGTACCCAGGTTGGTGTCCCATGTGTGGTCGAACCCGGCGGTGAGGCCCAGCCAGCAGCTCTCGGCATCGCCGATAATGCCGGCCATCCACGGGGTAATCAGGGCACCACCCAAAATGGCCATGATAAGACCGGCGGCACCCAACTTGACGTCTCGTTGGTTCAGGCCACCCAATGCAATGCCGTAAATGGTGGGGAACATAAGGCTCATGCAGCCGGACATCGCGATAAGGCTCAGTACATTGGCAGAGAACCCGAGCCCACCGATGCTGAAGAGAATATCAGAAGGCAGGTAAATAGTGCCGGCGCAGCAGGCTATGGCACCAACGGCAAACAAGCTCATCATGCCGGCAGGATTGAATTTCTTCATGTAGTAGGTAGCAATCCAGCGGCAAACAATGAAGAGAACAATGGAAATCAGGTAATATGTGGCTGCGGTAGCAGGGGTAACACCCAGCTCTTTACAGCAATATACATTCAGGTAGGTCCATGCTGCAATCTGCACACCTACATAGAAGAATTGTGCAATAACACCGCACCAGTAACGGGGCTGGCTCAACAGGGAGAACAGCATGAGGCGGTAATCTTCTACCAAGAACAGGTATACAATCGGGCCCAAGGTGCCGTACAATACCCAATGAACCTTGTTCATGTCGGGGAAGAGGAAGTAGAGCACAACCAAAGGAACGATTGCAAAAAGGGCTGCTACCAGCACGCGAATGCCCCCGCGGGTGGAATTGGCAGGCTCAGGTTGTTCCTTAGGAGCTTCTGTTTCCTCTGTGTCTTTCACTCTCAGGAAGAACATCCAGATGAGGAATGCGATAGCGCACAGCCCCACATAGGGAGCACATACCCAGAAGAGTTCTTTGTGTACGATTTCGGTGAGCTGCTCGGTGGGCATCAGGGCTCGTTCATCAGCAGTGGCCGGATTCAGGTTGCTGAGGATAAGCTGCTGAGCCAGTAGAATGCCGCAGATGGAACCTACGGGATTGAAAGCCTGTGCAAAGTTCAGACGTCGCACAGCTGTTTTCTCCGGCCCGAGGGAAATGACGTACGGGTTGCAGGTCGTCTCCAGTACTGAGCAACCGGCAGCCACCACGAAAATGGCAATGAAGTAAATCTCAAAACTTTGTTGAATACAGGCAGGGATATAGGCCAACGCGCCGATGATGTAGACACCTAAACCAATCAATACGCCTTTCTTGTATGAGAACTCTTCAATAAGAATGGACGCAAAAATAGCCAACACGGCATAGGCACCGTAAAAGGCAACCTGAACCAGAGCAGCCTGCTCTTGCGGAATGGTGAAGATGTTTTTGAACGCCGGCACCAAGTTATCGGTCATATTATTCAACAAGCCCCAGAGTGCAAAGCAACTCACGAGCATGAAAAATATGGAGCGAACCTTGCGCGGCACGACCGGGGTCATGTCTCCTTTAACGTACTTGCTCATATTAACGATAGATTATCACTTTGCCTGCCCATGTCAAGATAAAACAGTTGAGCCGGGCCCAAATTAGGAAAAAGCCTTGATTTATGGTCGGAAATAAGCTATCATGTGCCTCATTCCTGTACACAATAACATGAATCTTGCTATTATCGGAACCGGATATGTAGGCCTGACCACCGGCACCTGCTTTGCAGAAGTAGGGCATAACGTGGTGTGTGTAGATAACAACCAGGCCAAAGTGGAGGCGCTGCGTGAAGGCCGCGTGCCGATTTATGAGCCGGATTTGGAGGAGATGATTCTTTCCAATGTTTCTGCCGGCAGACTCTCTTTCACGACTGAACTGGCCAAGGCTGTCAAAACCTGCGATATTATTTTCATAGCTGTACCCACGCCGCCTCATGAGGATGGTTCTGTTGACCTCTCTTACATTGAGTCTGTTTCCCATGAAATAGCGGATGTCATCACCCCGGAGATGGGGTACCGCGTTATCGTGGATAAATCTACCGTTCCTGTCAGTACGGGTAGCAAAGTTTATCAAGTTATTGCGCGCTATGCCAAGGGTAATGTAGATGTTGATGTGGTGTCTAACCCTGAGTTCTTGAGAGAGGGTAGTGCCGTGTCAGACCTCATGAACCCGGACCGCGTGGTTATCGGTGCTGATTCCCAGCGAGCCATGGACCTCATGAAACGTGTATATCAACCGTTCAATGCTCCCATTGTGGAGGTTGATTTGCACTCTGCTGAGCTTATCAAACATGCTGCCAATTCATTCTTGGCTCTCAAGATATCATACATCAATGCCGTGTCTGCCGTGTGTGAAAAGGCCGGGGCAGATGTAGAGCTGGTGGCCCAAGGCATCGGTATGGATAAACGTATTTCCCGCCATTTCCTGAACGCCGGTTTGGGGTACGGTGGCTCCTGTTTCCCCAAGGATGTGAAAGGCTTTATCAATGTGGCCGACCAGCTTGGTGCCCCCATGACTATTCTGAAAGAAGTAGAGAATATCAATGAGCAGCAGTTGGAGCGTTTCTTAAAGCGCCTTCGCAAAAAGTTGTGGGTGCTGCGTAAGAAACGTATTGCGGTGTGGGGGCTTGCTTTCAAGCAGAATACGGACGATGTGCGTGAATCCGTTGCTATCAAACTCATCAAGCGCTTGTGCGATGAGGGCGCCTGTGTAACGGCCTATGACCCCAAGGCTGCTCAAACCGGTGCTGCTGCTTTGGCCGGGTATGATGTTACAATCGCTGATGATATGTACGAGTGCACGCGCGATGCGGAAATCCTTATCGTTGCTACCGAATGGAAACAATTTGCCATGGCAAATCTGGTGAAAGTTCGTGAGATGATGCGTCTGCCCATTATTTTTGATGGCCGCAACCTACTGCACGGTGAGAATGCTCTGCATGCCGGGTTTGAGTATCATTCTATCGGCCGCAAAACCCTGCGCCCGCAGTAATTTATTCGTTTTAGTCATAAAGAGAGCCCGAGGTCTCTGCAACCTCGGGCTTTCTTTATGTTGTGAAAAATGTAGGGGCTCAGGTTTGCTTGTTTAATCAACCTGACGCTCAATGCAGGCGTAAGCGTTATGGTTGTGGATAGATTCAAAGTTTTCTGCTTCGATACGATACCAAGAGAATGCATTGTAGCGCTCTGTCGCTAAGGCTACGTTGCGTACCAAATCTTCCACGAATACCGGATTCTCGTATGCTTTATCGGTCACATACTTTTCATCCGGTCTCTTGAGCAGGCTGTATACTTGGCAGCTGGCGCAGTCTTCTACCAAATCGATTAGGTCCTCAATCCACACGGCGGCACCTGAGAATCGTACGGAGTATGTTACGATACCTCGCTGATTGTGTGCGCCATGCTCGCTCATTGCTTTGGAGCAGGGGCACAGTGTGGTGACGGGAACTTTGATGGTCAATGTAAAGGTGCCGGGCTTATTGCGTTCGGTATCTATTACAAAACGTACATCGTAATCCATCATGCCCTCCAGTCCGCTTACGGGGGCTTTTTTTAATCGGAAAAACGGGAAATCTATTTCTACCCGTGCTCGCTGGGCCGGTAATTTGCGCAGCAGGCGTGAGGGCAGGCGCACGGCTGAGTGCACATCCAAATAGCGGCGATGCTCTTGCAGTGCTTCTACAAAGCGGCTCATGTGCGTGCCTTTATATTCCTCAGGCAAATCTACCATCAATGCCAATTTGGCTACGGTAGATTGAGTGCGGTTCTCTTTGTCGCTGACAATGATGGGGTAACGGACCCCGCGAATGCCCACCCTGTCAATTGAAATTTGACGGGTGTCTCGTTCGTTTTGGGTGTCCTTTAAGTCCTTCATCTGCGTCTGAAGAGATTAATGGAGGAAGCCTTTATCCGTGTGAAATCAGGGAAAAACGGAGGGGAGCTTGCAGGCATAAGCGTACAAGCTCCCTCTAAGTATCAACGACAATCTGCCGTCGAGAACTCCTCCATGTTGAGTAAAATCAGGGGAGCAGGTTCACGGCACGGGCGCGGCGAATCTCGCGCGTGATCTTGCGGTGCATCTTGGCGGAAACACCGGTCACACGGCGGGGAAGAATCTTGCCCGTCTCAGACGTGAACTTGGAAAGGAACTCGGGGTTGCACATATCAACGGCACCGGCGGGGATGTCAATGCGACGACGGGGCATTGTCTTGTTGCAGGTGCGGAAACGGATACGACGCTCAACGCTCTTGAAT
>JAFYUT010000052.1 GCA_017549485.1 Akkermansia sp. | reverse complement strand
GCGGGTTGGGCATCCAAGGCCGGGGTGGGCAGAACAGGGGTGTTCGGTTCGGCCGGTTGGCAATCGGGGGCTACGGTGGGGCCGCACTTTTGCTCAGGCGTGCAGGTGCAGGGCTTGGGAGCAGGGCCGCAATAGCAAGGCTGTGCGCAGAAAGGCTTGGGGGTATCCACAGCAGGCTTTACCGCAGGTGCCGGGGCGCAGCAGGAGGGCTTGCCCGGTGTGGTGGTGCATTGGCACACAGGCTTGCAGTGGCAATCCGGGCGGGGCGGTGCAGGGTGCGCACCGGGGGCTGTGCCGGGGCGCTTAACCTTGGTGTGCTTGCGGTGAATCATTTTAACATGCTGCGGGTGTGCAGTAGGGGCATTTGCGGCAGGTGTGGTGGGGGGTGCCTGACGCACGGGCGCTTGCAGAATGGGTAATACGCCGTTGTCGATGAGTGATTTTGCTACATCTGCCGGTAATTCATGGCCGTTGATGAATACCCCGGGGGCCGGTGCAGGAGCCGGGGCTTGTACGGGAACCTGCACGGGCTGAACCTTGTTTTTCAGGTAAGTGGCGGCGCCGAGCTTCTTAAATTGCTCTACCTCTTGCGGGGTCAGTTCTTTACCGTTGACAAAGACGCGTGTCTCGGTAAATACGCTGCACGGGCCGGACTCGGTATGGACGATGGGTGATTGCGGCTCTTGTGCAACAAGAACAGGGGCCAACAACAGGGCGGAAATGATGCCGGATTTTTTCATAATTGAAGCAGATTTGTTCAGTAGTACTATACCACCTTGTTTCTACGGACGCAAGCGTTAAGATGTGACATGAATGGGAAAGTCGGATTTCGGAAGCTGAATTCGGGAAGTGGAAAGGTGAAGAATCCGTCTGCTGCCGGATTATGAAGAACGCCTCCCGTGGAGGCATAGAGATAATGGGGAAAGCATCAGCGCACGAGAATCATATCGGGGTTCTCGGCTTTGATGGTATCCCAGCCTCCTTGCAAGACGTAGATGGGGGCATCCAGCCCGCCCTCATTACGGAGGTAGGACGATATTTCATCGGATGCGGAGCAAGAGGCGGTGCAGAACACTACAATGCACTCGCCGCGGTCGGTGGCATTAAAAAGGCGCTCTTCTACATTGAGGAAAAACTCATCTCTTTGAGCACCGGGGCGGATGGGGTAGGCATTGGTACCGGCGAGGCGATTTTTTTCGTAATCGGCCTCGCTGCGGGCATCAATCCAGATGATTTTTTCCGGGGCATATTGCTGCATGAGGGTATGCCAGCAGATGTGGTGTTTGCCCTCGGCATCGAGCGCATCTTGCTCGCACACGATGCGCGAGGGCGCAAACCATGTACATTCTACCCAATACAGCACCAAACCCAAGGTGAGAATGACCAGCCCCAGGCGTATGAATTGAGTGAATGTGTCTTTCATGCGTTTAGTTTTAGCATGATGCCGCCGTGATGTCAAACCGCATGTGCAGTGTGGCGGGGTTCCGGCGATAAAAAATCCGTAACCGAGGCTGTTTTACGTGTGTTCCAAGTACTCCAGCAATTGCATCAGCTTTTTTTCCAAGCGTTCATAACGCCGCCATTGCCGTGTGCGTGTTTTATCTTCCTCGGAGCCAATCATGTAAGGCTCGCCTCCCAATATTTGCATGCATTTCGTGCTCATATACTCAATAATCATTTCCCGCAAGAGTCGTAAATCTGTTTTAGTGAAGTGCGGTATGATGGGTGCGGGGCTTTCCATCACAATGCCATCTAATACCTGAATGTCGATTATCGGAGGCGCGGTGCGCTTTTTTTTAGGGTACTGCGGGGCTGGTGTGTCTGGTGTGGGGGTAATGTCCATATCCCCACATTATCACGCCGTTTGGTGGCGTCAAGTGCCAAAAGATATTTTTTTTGATTTTTTGTGGTAGGCGATATGGGGTTGCCCCTCACCGGTATGCCCGGTAAATAGGGCATGACTATCCGGATTCGGGCGTTTTTCGGAGCGTGGGACTTTAAATACGAATACCTTGGTGGTAAATGGCAGGACAGAAGCCCTGCGCTACGAAAGCCCCTGCATGCGGCTTTTCCATCAACACCGTTTTCAAGTATCATTTGACACAGATGCTATAATACCTGCATGGCGATATCTGAAGCACTTTTTGAGCGAGCATGTAAGGTGATACCGGGTGGGGTGAACTCTCCCGTGCGGGCGTTTCGCAGGTTGGAGCGTGCACCGTTTTTCGTAAAACGCGCGCAAGGCGCTCACCTGTGGGATGAGGATGACAAACAGTACATAGACTACGTAGGCACCTGGGGGCCTGCCATCTTGGGGCATGCGCCGCAGAGTGTGATATCGGCCGTGCAGGCATCCATACCCAACGGCTTGGGCTATGGTGTGCCCACGCGTATAGAGGTGGATATGGCCGAGACCATTTGCCGCTGGATTCCCTCTATTGAAAAAGTGCGTATGACCAACAGCGGGACGGAGGCTACCATGAGCGCCATCCGCTTGGCCCGCGGTTATACGGGGCGCAAATACATCATTAAGTTTGAGGGCTGCTACCACGGCCATGTGGATAGTCTGCTGGTGGCGGCCGGCAGTGGTGCTCTTACCCATGGTGAGCCTGACAGCGCCGGTGTGCCGCGTGAGTTTGCCGAGCTTACCATCGCCCTGCCGTATAACGACCCCGAGGCCGTGCGCCGTGCCTTTGCACAGCACCCGCAGCAAATTGCCGCCGTTATTGTAGAGCCGTACCCCGGCAATGCGGGGTTTTACCTGCCTAAGCCCGTGTATTTGGAGTTCTTGCGCGATATCACGGCCCGAGAGGGTGCACTGCTTATTTTTGATGAGGTGATGACGGGGTTCCGTATCTCACCCGCCGGTGTGCAGGGTAAGCACAACATTACGCCCGATCTCACCACGCTGGGTAAGGTGATAGGCGGTGGGTTGCCCGTGGGTGCATTCGGTGGCAGGGCCGATATCATGAACTGTGTTTCCCCGCTGGGCCCGGTGTACCAAGCCGGTACCCTCAGCGGTAATCCCGTGGCCATGGCTGCCGGCCTTGCACAGCTGCACGAGCTGGAGTCTACCGATGCCTACACCCGCCTGGAATCCCTCGGGGCGCGTTTGGAAGACGGCGTGCGCGCCGCGCTGGCAGATTTGCAGCTGCCGCTCACCTTCAAGCGCAGCGGCTCCATGTTCTGCCTCTTCTTTACCACGCAAGATGTCACGGACCTTGCCACGGCCTCCACGGCAGATTTCAACATGTTCCGCCGCTACTTCCTCTCCATGTTGGAGCAAGGTGTGTATGTGGCACCCTCTCCCTACGAGACCGGCTTTATCTCTACCGCGCATACCGAGGCCGACATAGATGCAACCGTTGCAGCCATGCGCCAAGCGCTGCGGGTAGCAATTTCGTAAAATATCAAACACAACACAATCCCTATGAAATGGATTACTTTTTTGCTGGGGTGCTTTTCTCTCTGCTCATGTGGCATGATGGAGAGCCACGATACGCCTGCTATTGAAATACCTGCTACGGAGCAAGCCACGCTGCGCACCCATGTGCAGCGCCTTTGTGCTCATCCGCGCTACGGCAGCACCATTAATCACGCGCGTGATTATATAGAAGCACGCTTTCGGGCCGTCGGCTGGCAGGTGCATCGGCAATACTTTACCACGGCCGATGGCGAAAAACGCTGCAACATCTGTGCTACACGCCCCGGTAAAAAAGATACCCGTTACATCATCGGTGCCCATTATGATGCCTGTGATATAGGGGAGGACTACGGGGTGAACCAAGGGGCAGATGACAATGCCAGTGCCGTGGCGGCCTTGTTGGAGCTGGCCGCCCGTCTGCCCAAAGAGGACTTCACCCACACCGTTGAGCTGGTGGCATGGGATTGTGAGGAGCCGCCCTACTTCAACACGCCCGATATGGGCTCTGCACACCATGCCGCCGCTTGTGATAAAGAGAAGGTGCTGGGCCTTATATGCTTGGAGATGCTGGGATATTACTCTGACGAGCCGGACAGCCAGCCCTCCATCTTCCCCGGCTACTCGCTCATGCTCCCCACGGTGGGTAATTTTATAGCCGTGGTGGGCGACCCCGCCGCCCGTGAGCTCTCCGTGCGCCTGCTGGCGGAGCTTAAAAAAGACATGCCCGCCGCGCGTATCAATTTGCCCTTTGTGCATGATACCGAGCTCTACTTCTCGGACCACCGCAACTACTACCCCCTCGGTATCCCCTCTGCCATGATTACCGATACCTCCATGTTGCGTAACCACCATTACCACGAACCGACGGATACCCCCGATACGCTTGATTATAACCGCCTCTCTATCGTCACCCGCGCCCTTGTCCGCGCTGTTACGGCTTTAGCTAAATAAGCATGGTGCGGCAACTGCCGCAAAGTTTCACCGCACGCTCAATGGGTGTAAGGTTTCAGCGACGCGCCTTCCGAAAGGCGAGAAGCGTTGTTTATTCGTACCACATTTCCTTAAAGAATAAATGCGGAGAAACGCCTCGGCGAGCTATGCGAGAGGAATGGGAAAGCCCGGTAGGGCGACAAGATGCTTAGCCGGAGCGTGAGCAGCCGACAGGCTGAGAAACCTCCGGACATGATGAACAAAACGTGCGGGAACCCCGTTGAAAACGGCGGTGACAGAAAAGCCCCCGATTTATGATTCCGGCTGCGACAATAAAAAGCCGCTGCAAGGTGTGCAGCGGCTTTTGGATTTAAGAATGGTTTGTGGGGTTGCCACGCCATGGTCGCTTTAGCGACGGCGGCGACGTGCTGCCAAGCCGGCCAAGGCAAGCAAGCTCAGCGTGGCCGTGGTCGGCTCCGGTACAGCGGGCTCAGAGGGTTCTACCGGAGTATTGGGGCCATCAGAGGGGAATGTCATGGCATACAGCATATCTTCATCGGACAGAGCTGCATTATATACATCTATTTGAGTAATGCAGGCGTTCTTGTTTAATTCGTCGATAACTAAACCATCAGAAGCTGCACCATACCAACCGGAAGAACTTACCGGTTCTGCATTGCCTTCAGCATCAATTAACGCCAAGTACATTTTAGAGCCTTGTGATGAATCATAGGTGTAACCAACCACTGCAGAGGAGTAAGAATTAATGGATTTAGCATATGAACCGTAAGATATACTCGGGTCATAAAGTGCAATCTCCAAATAATCGGGCCATCCATAACCGGGCTCGTAATAAGACATGATACCGTAGGTCTTATAGCCAACGTTGAACGTCAACAGCGGATTGTTATCGTATTCGGCTGTTTTTATAGCATTTAAATCCAAAGTAAATACCGCGGAAACTTGGCTACCATTGTAACTTTCTGTATTGGTATCCCAGTCCCAGTTCATTTTTTCTGCACCCATGGCCATGCTGGCAGCGGCAAGCAGTAATGTGATTGTCTTTTTCATGTTTTTTATGTCTTAAGTGTTGTTGTTGAGAATTTTTCGGGTGTCTTTACAGACGTTTTGCCACTTTGCGCGGCAACGCGCGGTAGCATATCTGTTTTTTAATGAGGTTTCTATTTAAGTATTTATATTAAACAAGTTGAAAACATTACCATATAACACAATTCCTATTATTGATATATAAATAAAGCTATATAAAATAATAAAAGTGAGTCATTTGCGAACTTTCTGCTTGACGTCTCATTAAAAAACAGATATACTCCCCGCCCGTGCGGGTTGCATAGCGCTATGCATTTGCACACAGACATTTTCAATTCACAATAAACCACATCAAAACACATGAAAAAGACAATCATTATGCTTTTGGCTTTGGCCGCAGGAGCTCAGGCTTCTGTTTCTACATACGATGATTTAAAAGGGTCATCAGCAAATGCATACATCTCTCAAAACCAGGGGTATGTAGCTCCCGGCCGTTCCGGTACGCTTGAGTTGGGGTGTATCGACTATTGGTATTACACTACTAACTATATTGCAGGTGTAGGTTTTACTCTGAATCCTTCTATGCTGTCTGCCTATGGTGATGATACCGTTGTGCTCTCGATTCAGGGGACGAATGAGTCCGTAGTTTCCTTCACATTGGGTGATCTTAAGTCTCAAATGCTGACCACTAATGGTGCATTTGCGGTTGTGATGAACTATGATGTTAACAAAAGAACATCCACGTTCTCATTGTTTAATGAAGCCGGTGCCAGCTCAACCAAAACGGGTTCAATGTACTCTGTTGCCTCTTATACTCTCCATACCGATTTGTTGTATGCTGCAAGCGTTCTGTATGGCCAGGGTTCATACGAGTGTTTCGATGAAACGGGCTATGAGGGTCCTGTTTACCCCGGTGATGCTTCTTTGGCTCAGCAGTTGATGAGCGCAACGCCCAAGGCTGAGGGTGGTGTTACGCCCGAAGAGCCCGCCGTACCCGAGCCGACCTCGGCTACGCTGAGCCTGTTGGCCCTCTCTGCTTTGGCTGCCCGTCGCCGCCGCCGCTAAAGTAAAAGAGAAACGACTTTTTGACAATAAGCCGCTGTGGGAGACCGCAGCGGCTTGTTGTTTGGCGTGCTGAGTGGGGAGTTAAATGTGTGTAAGCGTGGCAAATACTCATAAGGGTGGCAGAGATTGAGCTTGAAAGCGGGTGGAGGTGATGATAAGCTGGTGGTAATGAAGAATTTTGCATTAACAGCCATGGTAGCGGTGGTAGCAAGCGCCGTAGCGCAAGCCGCCCCGGTGAGTGAAGCAGGGCGCAGTGCGCAATCTGCCGCCAATGAGTACCGCGCTGCGGTAACGGCCTGTGATATG
>JAFYUT010000051.1 GCA_017549485.1 Akkermansia sp. | reverse complement strand
GGGGCCCCAGCAGGGAATCCCTGCTGCATGGCAACGGTTAGCCAACCCCTCATCCTTTACCAGATAACTTTCTTCACCTGCTACGCACAGGTCTATACCCAGTGCGGTCATTTGCTCCATGAGCCCATCCAAACCATCAGCTTTGATGGCTGTGGCTGTTTGGAGAATGGCATCACTGCCGGGGAATGTGTATATCTCAGGCTTGCAAGGGCTTGCGGCCAGAGTTTCTACCAGCGCTTGCTCGCGCCCGCCTTTACCGATGACTGCTATTTTCATGCTACCACCAGTATATCATGATGTGCTTTTCTTGGCAAGACTAATCGATATAACGAAAATTGAATGAAGAAATTATGAAAATTCAAGAATTTCGGGTTGCCAAAACACGTTTTTGGGTGTAGAATACCGCGCTTTTTTCGCAAAAAAGCTTTTTTAACTAATAACAAACAAACAGACAGATGGACCCCAATACATTATTCTGGATCGTTCCTGTTGCCTCCGTGCTTGTGCTGGCATTTGCCGCCAAGTTCTTCTTCGATATGAAGAAGGCCGACGAAGGTAACGACCGCATGAAGGAGATTGCGGGCTACGTGCGCGAAGGCGCCATGGCCTACCTTAAGCAGCAGTACAAAGTTGTTGCCATCTTCTTCGTAATTATTGCCATTGCGTTCGGCATCATGGCCTGGTACGGCCTGCAGAACCACATTGTACCCGTTGCCTTCCTTACCGGTGGTATCTTCTCCGGTCTTGCCGGTTTCATCGGCATGAAGACGGCTACCTACGCCTCCGGCCGTGTGGCCCAGGCTTGCCGTGACAAAGAGGACGGTCTTAACAAGGGTCTTCAGCTTGCCTTCCGCTCCGGTGCCGTTCTCGGCCTGACGGTTGTAGGCTTCGGTCTGCTTGATATCTCTGCTTGGTATCTTATTTTGGAGCACACTTCTCTGCTGGGTGACTACACCGGCGTGAACAAGCTGGTGCACATCACCACCGTTATGCTTACCTTCGGTATGGGTGCTTCTTTGCAGGCTCTCTTCGCTCGTGTAGGTGGTGGTATTTACACCAAGGCTGCCGACGTAGGTGCAGACCTTGTAGGTAAGACCGAGTACCACTTCAACGAGGACGATCCTCGTAACCCCGCCACCATCGCCGACAACGTGGGCGACAACGTAGGTGACGTAGCCGGCATGGGTGCTGACCTGTATGAGTCTTACGCCGGTTCCATTCTTGCTACAGCCGCCTTGGGTGCAGCCGTAGCCGCAGCCGCCGACAACTACGAGATGGGTCTTCAGCTTGTAATGGCTCCCATGATTATCGGTGCCGTTGGTGCTATCCTTTCCATCCTCGGTGTGTACATGGTACGCACTCAGCCCGGTGCCAATCAGACCCAGCTCATGGCTGCTCTGAACAAGGGTATCAACTTCTCCGGCGTGCTTATCGCCGTATTCTCCGCCCTCATCCTCTGGGCTCTCAACATCGAGAACTGGCTCGGCATCTGGGGCTCTATCATGATTGGTCTTGTCGTGGGTATCGCCATCGGCAAGGTGACGGAGTACTACACCTCCTTCGAGTTCAAGCCGGTTAAGTTCATTGCTGAGAACGCCACCACCGGCCCGGCTACCGTTATTATCTCCGGTATCGGCGTGGGTATGATTTCTACCTGCTGGCCCGTGCTCTTCATCGTGCTTGGCACCATCGGCGCTTATCTTTGCGCTGCCGGTGAGTGGGCTTTCACCGCTGCCAACATGTCCTCCGGTCTCTACGGTATCGGTATCGCTGCCGTGGGTATGCTTTCCACCCTCGGTCTGACCTTGGCTACCGACGCTTACGGTCCCATTTCTGACAACGCCGGCGGTAACGCCGAGATGAGTGCTCTGGGTGATGACGTGCGTTCCCGCACGGACGCTTTGGACGCCTTGGGTAACACCACCGCTGCTACGGGTAAGGGCTTCGCCATTGGCTCCGCCGCCCTCACCGCTCTGGCTCTTCTTGCCTCTTACATTGAGGAGCTCAAGATTGCTGCCGCTCGCTTGGGTGATCAGGTTATCACCATCAGCAACTGGGGTAGCGAGGTAGGCACCGGTAATGAGGTTGCCAAGATGAGCATTGCCGAGTTCATGTCTGCCTTTGAGGTAACCCTCATGAACCCCAAGGTTCTGCTCGGTATCTTCATCGGTGCTATGCTTTCCTTCCTGTTCTGCGGCCTTACCATGAACGCCGTGGGCCGTGCTGCCAAGAGCATGGTAGAGGAGGTTCGTCGCCAGCTGAGCGATAAGGACGTATTCGAGGGCCGCAAGAAGGCTGACTACGCTCGCTGCGTGGGTATCTCCACTCAGGGTGCCCAGCGTGAGATGATTGTTCCCTCCCTCATCGCTGTTGTAGTTCCCGTTGCAACGGGGCTGCTTATGGGTGTTGCCGGTGTGTTCGGTTTGCTTGCCGGTGGTCTTGCCGGTGGTTTCGTGCTCGCCGTATTCATGGCCAACTCCGGTGGTGCTTGGGATAACGCTAAGAAGTACATCGAGACGGGTGACGCCGATTTCTGCGGCAAGCACACTGCCATTCACGACGCTTCCGTTGTGGGTGACACCGTGGGTGACCCCTTCAAGGATACTTCCGGCCCCTCTCTTAACATTCTCATCAAGCTCATGAGCATGGTGTCCATCGTGACTGCCGGTCTCAATGTAGCTTTCTCCCTGCTGTAATTAACCCTTACAACAGGTAATTCAAAAGCCCCTGCCGTATCACACGGTGGGGGTTTTTGTTTTTAGGTTGACTGTTTAAAGTAAAGAATGACGGGATTACGTGGAATGTTATTTCTCTCGCTTGACAGCTATTTAAGCTCGTGATAGACTGAAAGCACTTGAGTATATGCCGGAAGAGTAAACGCTATGTTCCACTTTCTTACCCCCAAGCGTGTATGGCAAAGGTTGCTCCTGTGGCAGCTTGGCGGAAGCCTGTTGTATGCGGTGCTGCTGATTTCCGTATGCCGTATGGTGGATGCATTTGAATCCCCGCCGGAGCATGAGGGCTTACGGATATGGTTTTCAACCGGGCTCTATATTTTTGTATGGGGGATTTTGATATATCCTTTTCTGCTTCTTTGCGCTTGGGTAGGGGCGTTGTTATGCCCGCATCGTCATGTGCTCACTGCGGGTGATTATGTCGGCTTGGTGGTGAGTTTTTTGTTTATTGCGGTTACTGCTTTTTTGATAGGTGGTTTTATTTTGTATAACTGATGATGCGCGATTAGATAATTTTGACACAGAGATTCATCCGAATAATGCATGGTATAACCCGCCTTGGTATCAGCTCCATTTGTACCTGAATATGTTGCCTTAATCGGTAGGTGCCGGCATGTTTGCAATTTGATGTTTACTTGCGGCCGGGTGTTTTTGTTGCAGGCTTGTGAGGCGGGGGCATGTGTAGGGAGAAAATCCTGATGCGGTGCATGCATATTTGCTGTACATGGTGTATGGCATGTGTTAAAGTGTGGGCATGAACGCAAAACACATCAGTATGGTGCTTGCTGCGGTTGCTGTAACCGTTGGAATGACTTCTTGTGATAAGGTGGTAGATGAATCCATCAATTATATTTCAAACTTGTTTGTCCCGAAATTTGATGCCGCTAAGCCGGAGGAGAGTATCAAGGCCATGGCTGAGGAGATGGATGAGGCCCAAAAGAAAAAGCTTGTGGCTGCCATGGCTGCTATTACTTTAGCTAAAGGGGTAGAGGGCTCCCGCGAGGTTATGGATGGTAAAACGGCTGAGGAAATAATAGAAATGGCAAAAGAATACACCAAGAGTGTGATTAATCAGCTTTTCTGATATCTTTGCTTATCTTTACTCCTTCCCGCTGCTGCGTGTCTTGCAACAGCGGGATTTTTTTGTCCGAAAATGCCGAAAAGGCACAATATGATTGACAATAGGGGAATAAGGGGCTATACTGGCGCGCGTATGAGCACACCTGCAAAGAGCTATAAAGACACCATCTTCCTGCCGGACACTACGTTCCCCATGCGTGGTGACCTTACCACCAAGGAGCCGGCTCGTCTTGAAAAATGGGAAAACGAAAAGCTTTACGAGCGAATTACAAGCCGTCGCAAAGCTCAGGGTGCACCTACTTTCATATTGCACGATGGCCCTCCCTTTGCTAACGGTGACGTGCACATGGGCACAGGCCTCAACAAGATTCTTAAAGATTTCATCGTCAAGAGCAAGACGATGAGCGGCTACTATGCCCCGTTCATTCCCGGTTGGGATTGCCACGGCTTGCCCATTGAAGCCAAAGTGGTTAAAGAGCATCAAGGGCTGGAACCGGCTGAGATTCGTCGCCGTTGCACGGAGTTCGCCCTCGGCTACCTTGACCAGCAGCGCCAGTCATTCCGCCGCCTCGGTGTGTTCGGTGATTGGTTCAACCCGTATGTGACCATGTACCCCAAGTACGAGGCCGGTATTCTGCGCGTGTTTGCCAAGCTTGTGGAGAGCGGCGCGGTGTATCAATCCATGAAGCCCGTACAGTGGAGCTACGCTCACCACACCGCCCTTGCAGAGGCTGAGGTGGAGTACATGGAGGATACCTCCACCGCCATTTATGTGGGCTTCAAGTTGGATGGTGATGTAAAGGGTATTGAGGATTGCGAAATGGTCATTTGGACCACGACGCCCTGGACTCTGCCCAGCAACTTGGCTATTGCACTTAACCCTGATTTTACTTATGTAGTAGGCCGCTATGCCAAGGACGGTGCCGAGCGTAAGTTCATTGTAGTGCGTGAGCTTATAGAGACCTTCACCGCTAAGACCGGTTGGACCCTGCAAGAGGAGTTGACTACCTTCATCGGCAGCGAGTTGGAGAAACACACCGCTCGTCATCCTTTCCTTGACCGTGAGTCCCTTATCATCAATGCTGCTTATGTAACGACGGATGCCGGTACGGGTGCCGTGCACATTGCGCCCGGCCACGGTGCAGATGACTACATTGCCGGTATGGCCTATGGCTTGCCCGTGCTTTCTCCGGTGGATGATGATGGTAACTACACTGCCGAGTGTGGTCTGCCCCACTTGGTTGGCAAGCACGTCTTCAAGTGTAATGAAGATATCATCACTCTGTTGGTAGAGGGCAACCGCCTGCTGGGCCGTGAGGAGTTTACTCACCAATACCCGCACTGCTGGCGCTCCAAGACCCCCATCATTTTCCGTGCCGTCAAGCAGTTCTTCATCAGCATGGAGAAGTTGCGCGGTCAGGCTCTTGAGCAGATTGACAAGACCGAGTGGTTGCCTGCCTGGGGCCGCAACCGCATTTACAGCACCGTAGAGGCCCGCCCGGACTGGTGTATCTCTCGCCAGCGTACTTGGGGTGTACCGCTGCCTGTTTTCTTTGATGAGAATGATAAGCCCGTTCTTTCTGCCGATATCGTGAACAAGGTGGCAGACCTTGTGGCCGAGCACGGTACCAACATTTGGTTTGAGCTTACAGATGCCCAGCTTTGCGAGAAGCTCGGCCTGCCCACCAACCTCAAGAAGGGTAAAGATACGCTTGATGTGTGGATTGACTCCGGTTGCTCTCACGTATCCGTACTGGAGGAGCACCCCGAGCTGCACGCCCCCTGCGATGTGTACCTTGAGGCTACTGACCAGCACCGTGGCTGGTTCCAGAGCTCTCTCATGCTCTCTTGCGCATGGCGCGGTGTGGCACCGTACAAGAAGGTGCTCACGCACGCATTCGTGGTGAATCAGGACCGCTCCAAGCTCTCCAAGAGTGCTCAAGGTACCTACACCAAGCCCACCAATGCCAAGTATTTCTACGAGAAGTACGGTGCAGATATCGTGCGCCTTTGGGTAAGCTCCGTAGACTGGCAGAATGAGGTGCCCTTCGGTGAGGACCTCTTCAAGCAGATTACCGACCCCTACCGTCGCTTGCGCAACACGCTGCGTATCTTGCTGGCCAACCTCAAGGGGTACAACGGTGAGCAGCCTGAGACGCTCGACGCGCTTGACGGTTGGATTCTGGAGCGCAGCAATGCCCTCATCAATGAGGTGCGCGCTGCTTATGATGCCTACGAGTTCCGTAAGGTGTTCATGGCTATCAACCAGTTCTGCACCAATGATTTGTCTGCTCTTTACATCGATATCACAAAGGACAGCCTGTACTGCGATGCCGCCGGTAGCAACCGCCGCCTGAGCCGTCAGTTTGCCATCAGCCGCGTGTTTGATGTGTTGGTACGCTTGCTCGCCCCCATCCTTGCCTACACGGCAGAGGAGGCATGGGAGCATGCCGGCCACACCGACTCCGTGCACGAGCAGGACTTCCCCACGGCAGATGCCGCTTACGATAAGGGATACACCGCTACATTTGCCCGCTTGCAGCAGATTAAAGGTGCCATCCAGATTGCCATCGAGGCCCAAATTAAGGCCAAGGCATTCAACAAGAATAATGAGGCTGTGGTGACACTCACCCTGCCGCAGGATGAAGCTGCCGAGGTGGTAGCTCTGCTGGAGGATGCCGAGTTTGCCAAGACCTTCTTCATTATCTCCGGTCTCAACGTGGTTCGCGGTGCCGAGCTTGCTGCCACAGCAGAGAAGACTACGCATGCTATGTGCCCCCGCTGCCGTCGCTATGAGCCCGCCGTGAATGAGGATGGACTCTGCGCCCGCTGCGCTGAGGTTTGCCGCTGATGCTTCCCTTTCTCCCCGCCCGACCCCACCGGGCGGGGAGCTTTTACGCTTATATACCATGACTGAAAAACGTACCACCCTGATACTGATTCTCATTGTTGCTGCTCTTTACGTGTTGGATCAAGTGACAAAATGGCTTGTAGTATTTAACTTTGCTGAGCCTCACCTCTTCTTTTTGGATGTGGTGCCCGTGGTGACAGATTGCTCCCTGTTCAACTTCAACTTGGTTCGTGCTCATAATCAGGGTGTGGCTTTCGGTATGGGCGATGGTACGGTGTGGGCTCCTTTCGTGTTCCTCGGGGTGCAGATTGCAGCCTTGGTGGCCTTGGTAGTGTTCTACCGCCGTGGCTTTTTCCATTCCCGCTTGCTGAAGGCTGCTTGGGTGTGCATTTTGGCCGGTGTGCTCGGCAATATGACAGACCGTCTCTTGCAGGGCTTCTGGCTCAAAGGTGCTGAAACGCTCAGCTTCTTTGAGAACTTTGCCAATGGTTATGTGGTGGACTTTTTGGATTTCTCTTTCCCGTGGCTTAAAACGCAGATGTTCCCCAATGGTTACCACTGGCCCGCCTTTAACGTGGCCGATTCTTGCGTGTGCATTGCCGCAGGGCTTTTCCTGATTGCTTCTTTCCTGGAGCCTAAGCAAAATCCTGAAAAGGACGCTCAATAAAGATGAAATCCGCTTTTTTCTTCCTTTTTTCTTTGGTAGTTGCATGCCCGGCCATAGCCGGGTTTGCCAAGCCTGAGCAAAGCGTGAAGCTCAGCTACGGGCAACAACAAACTACCCTCGTGTTTGAGGCTGATTCTGCCATCACCAAGGCCAAGCCCCACTGTGATTGTACGACTGTTACCATCTCCGGTAACAAGCTTACCGCCGTGGTTGATACCTCAAAGTTTGATGCCTCGGTGGATAAAACTATTTCTGCCACCACGGCAGATGGGCGGCAGACAACCCTCACCATGAAGTTTGAGGTGCCGCAAGCCGTTATCTTTTCTCCCGCATCCCTGATTTGGAAAGTGGGGGAAGCTCCTGCTCCCAAGGTGTTGCGCATTACCGTACCGGTCGGCTCTCCCGTTAAATCTCTTAAAGAGGCAGGCCTGGAAGGGGAGGATTTTATCTACGATGCAGCTAAAGGCAAGCGTAAGGGTGAGTATACTGTTACCGTTACCCCTAAATCTACCGCCAAGCGCCTCCGCAACCGTTTGGTCATTAAAATGGACTCAACCGACCCTCGTTTTTCGCAGCGTATCATTCTGCTGCGCGTGAATAAATGAGTCGGTTGTTCCTGTGCTTTTTTACTTCAGCCCTGCCTCCGCGCAGGGCTTTTTGATGCCCCTTTTTTTAACATTCCCTCAAGTTTTGTGCAATTTTGCGCCGATATTCCCTCAAGTTTTGTGCAATTTTGTGCCGATATTCCCTCAAGTTTTGTGCAATTTTGTGCCGATATTCCCTTAAGTTTTGTGCAATTTTGTGCCGATACTCTGTCAGCTATTTGAGTTTATATTGTATCTCATTGTAATAGTTAGCCGAAAAAATTGACGCGGGGAGGGGTGAGGAGGTTATAATGGGTGGGTATGAAACTACATCTGCCCTTGTCTTTGTTTGCCTATATCTGTGCCGTTGTGACTGCTGATGCTTCCGTAGGAGAAACGGGAAGTACGTGGGACCCCAACTGGGGGGCCACAGGGTTGAGCGGTGCGCCGGATGCCTCCGAAGCGCGCTACCAAGCAACCGTGACAACATCGGGCGTTACGGCATTGGTGCAACCGGTGGGGGTGGCAGCCCCGTATGATTTCGGCACCTATACAGCTATCACATTGGTGGGGCCGGGGAATACCGGGGCACAAATATTCGGCGGTGCTTCATCCACCGATTCCGCCTCCACGGGAAGCGTGGCCCGCGATACTTGGATAGCCGCAGAGTCGGGGCAATACCAAATGCTGGTGGGTGGTAATTACGCTGATAACTGGAACAACGGTGCTGCGTTTAACTTTACGGGTAACACGCATCTGTTGGTGAATGGTGCGAGCGTGGCAACACTGATGGGGGCTAATTTCAAGGATGGGCAGGCGGCTTCTTTCACGGGAAACTCCTACATATCGGTCATGAGCGGTAACGTGAGCGGAGCTATTGTTGGAGCAGGGGTGGTTGCCCATAATCGGGATGTTCAACTCACGGGCGATACGAATGTGTTTGTTTACATTCCGCTCAGTGATAACAGTGGGCCGGGTATCAATTTGCTGCCCACCAATATGGTGATGGGCGGTTACGGGTGGGCTACGAATACCTGGAAAACGCAAACCATCACCGGCAACACCCATGTTACCATAGACCTCAGTCAATACAGCGGAGCAGAGGCATCCTTTGCCAAGCACATTGTGGGTGGCGGCTTCAGCGGCGCGAGCGGTAATGCGCAGGTGATAAAAGGCAATACCTACGTATCGGTGAATCTGGGAGCGCAATCCACCGCTGAGAATGTGCGCGTGGTGGGTGGACACTGGGTAAACTCCGGGCGCGGTGAGGTGTCGGGTATTTCCTACCTGAGTATTGATGGGGGAAACTTTAATTCATGGGTAGTGGGCGGCTCGTGGACGGATGTTGCTAACACGACTACTTCGTATGGAGGTGTACAAATGCAGCTCAACGGCGGTACGCTCAAGGGACCGGTGGTGGGTGGCTCATCCTTGGCTGCCGGCTTGGGTAATGCTACCGTGGGGGATGTGCAGATAGATATCAACGGTGCTGTGTTGACGGGGACATTGTACGGAGGGCATTATATCAACGGAACGGGTACAGATGCTATCAATGCACAGGTGGGTGATGTCTCCATTGTGCTGAGCGGGGGTAGTGTGGGCAACATCATCGGCGGTAGCTATGTACCCCGTAACAATGCCGATGCTGTTGTGAAACAAGGTAATATCCATATCGATTTACAGAGCGGCACCGTAAACGGGAATCTATACGTTGCGGGGCAGCAAATGGCGGCTACCTCCATGCAAACGGCTTCTGCCACCGTAACTATCGGTGCCGACGTTGAGTTTGCCGATACCTCTGTGGTGTCGGGTGGTTATGCCGGTGCGGTGGGCAGTTCTGTTGTGGAGGGGGCTCGCTCTCTCATTTTCGGAGATGCCCGAGAGTATGCTAACGTAGCAGCAGTGGGGTTCGAATCTTTCGACTCGGTGCAAGTGGCTGAAGGGGCGAGTGTCTTGCTGGGTACCCTCAGCAAGTCCCCCCACTTAGTTAAAACCGGCTCGGGTGATTTAAGTTTGGGTAATCACGATGATTTTACGGAGTTAGAAATTGAGGGCGGAAACCTCACCCTGCAAGATGGGCAAAATGCCGGTGGATTGCAGCGCCTTTCTTTGGCGGAGGATACGCAATTAAGCGGACTCAGCGGCACTCTTTCCACGGCAGATACGGAGCTGAGACTCACCTTCTCTGCGCAGAATATCGGTGAGAATACGGCAGCCACCCCTATGTTGTGTGGCTCTGATTTAACGGTAGATGTTGTATCTGCCGATAAGGTAACGCTTGACTTGAGTGCCGGTGCCTTGGTAGACCTGCTGGAAACACACCGAGATGCCGGCGTGGTATCATGGCTTACGCTTACCGATGGTGTGCTTGAATTTGCGGAGTCTGCCGCGGCTGCCATTGTGCCCGACCTTTTTGCGTACGGCATACGTGTGAGCGGCGTCAGTGGAGGTAGCCTGTTGCTCAGCGGGCAAGCTCAAGGGCTGTATTATGTAACTGCTGATTCGGCTACGACAGACCCGCACCTTGTTACAACTTACCCCACGCTGGGTATGTATGAAGGCGTGGTGATTGAGAGTGGGCAGCGCCTTACACTGTCGCTGCCCGGTGATGATGATGGGACTACTCAAGCCTCCGTACGCAATCTTACGGGGGCTGAGGGGAGTGAGTTGGTGGTGCAGAACAGCTCTGTCACCGGTACGGCACAGGTGCAGTTGGTGCAAATGCTGGATACAACCATGGCCGGTAGCATCTCGGCAGATTCCGGCTCTCAGCTTATCAAGAGTGGCCCGGAGACTCTTACAGTGCAGGGGGCTTTACGCGCACCCGATGTATGTGTGAAGGAGGGGCAACTTGTGCTGGAGGGGGCAGAAAATGTTATGCAGCATCTCTATGGTGGGGCCTCCGTTACGTTGGCAGAGGCCTCTCAAACAACCTTTCTATTCAATACCGATAATCGGGAGCAAATTATCGTACTAGGCAACTTGGTGATAGAAAGCGGGGCCTCTCTTACCCTGTATTCCGAGGGGGTGGAGCTGCTGAACAGCGGGGTGTATGAGCTGGGAGAGCTGGGCGCTTTGTCTGTAGAGAACTACAACCTTACCCTCAGTGGTGCGCCGTTTATGCGGGTAGATGCAGCGCGTAGCTTTCTTACCCTGGAGTCTGGTCGGCTATTACTCATATTGGTGGAGCCCGGAAACAATCCTATGGCAGATGTGGCAACATCTCATAACGCCCGAGCCGGAGCCGAGCTCTTATGGAATACCACGCCAACGGCCGGAGGTGATGTTGCAGCTGCATATAACGAAGTAATGCAATTATTGCGCAACGGTGATGCCGCTGCGGCCAATGAGTTGATGGCGGCTGTGGCCGGTGCCTCGTATGCTTCGCTCGGGGTGGCATTCGGGCATGAATTGCAGCACCGTTTGGAGAATATTCGCACCCGTACAACTCAAATGGGGGTGTCAGAGTGTTATGTGTATGATGATATACCGCTGTGGAATGTTTGGGTGAATGCAGATGGCGCATATTCTGAGCTGAATGCCGATGGCACGGACTCCGGCTATCAACTATCCGCATGGGGTGGTACCCTAGGGGTGGATTTCGCGTTTGATGATGCATGGTGCGGGGGGCTTGCTTTTACGGCATTGTACGGCGATTGGGATGCCAAGGCTCCGGATGTTCTCGGGGGAGATGTAGATACCTATACGCTTTCTCTGTTTGCGAAGTATGAAAAGCGCCGTTGGTCTCATACCGTGATAGCCTCCGGCTCGTGGTTGGAGGCCTCGCTGCATCGTCGCGTGGCCGTGGGCGACCATGCGTACTCTGCCCATGGTAATACGCATGGTTTCGGTTTCGGGCTTATGTATGAGGTGGGGTATCAAATCCCGTTCAATGAGCAACGTACTTGCTATCTGCAGCCCATTGCCCATGTGTTGTATACCCACAGTTCGGTAAGTGGGTTTACCGAAACCGGAACGGATGCCGCGCTCACGCTCGGAGAGCAATCTCAGAATGCGCTGGTTTTAGGGGTGGGTATGCGCGCGCAAACGCCCATAGGTGAGACCATTGATGAGAGAGTTGCTACCCTGCAAGGGCGAGCTTTGCTTAACATCCATGCGCTTGACCGCCGCGGAGAAGCCCTTGTTTCATTTGCGGATGGCGGGCCCTCTGCTTCCGTTATCTCGGCCCGAGAGGGAGTGTTGGGGGTAGAGCTGGGGGCCGGGCTCGATATCCCCATCGGGGTAGGCACCGGGGTGTTGTATATGGATGCCTCTGCCGAGTTCCGGGCCGACACCGTGGATGTGTACGGGACTGTCGGCTACCGCGTGAGATTCTGATTAAAAGGGCCGCCCCCTATAAAGCAACAACGCTGACACGTGAATGTCAGCGTTGTGAAAAATAAACCTGTGCAGGCGTTTTTACTTCAGGGCATCAAAGGCGCCCTTGAAGAAGTAGTACCCCCAGCCCCATTCGCTGTCACCGGACCAATCGGGGTCGTAGTGGTGGCGGGGCTTAAGGAAACGCTCCGGGTGGGGCATGAGGCCCATGGCACGACCGGAGGGATCCATGAGGCCGGCAATGCGCAGCTCAGAGCCGTTGTGGTTGTCGGCGTATTGTAGGGCAACGCAACCGGCATCCATGTACTTCTGGGCATCACCGGGGTCGCACACGAGGCGGCCTTCTGCGTGGGCAGAGGGCAGCTCGAACTCCTCGGGCAGGTAGGTGGTGTAGGGGCAATTGGGGGATACCTTCACCAGCTTGTCCCACATGCACTCAAAGCGCTCGCTCTTGTTCCAGATAAGGGAAGCCTTGGGCAAGATGCCGAGTTTGGTGAGGATTTGGAAGCCGTTGCAGATGCCGAACAGGAACCCGCCGTTGGCGTGGTGCTTGTGCAGGGCATCACCCAAGAAACGCTCGGTTTCCAATTGGGCAAGGCGGCCGCTCATCACGTAGTCGCCATAGGAGAAACCGCCGGAGAATACCACCAGCTGGGCCTTGGCTACATGCTGCGGGGTGGCGGTGGCAATGGGCTGTACCTGCGTGGTGAAACCGGCAGCACGCAAGGCGCGCTCCGTTTCCACATCACAGTTTGTGCCGGGATATTTCAGTAGTAATGCGTGAGGCATAACGAAAAATACTATTTAAATTACAATTGACAAAGTTGATTAATAGAACGGGGTAAGACCGTGCTTCCAGATGCTCTTGAGCTCGGCCACATCGGCACTGACAACGGTGTTGCCCTTGGCGGTGATGGTGAGCTTGCCGTCTGCCGTAGCAGTACCGATGCAGGCGCAGGGAGTACCCTCCATAGCGGCGGCGAACTCGTCTGCCATGTCTTCGTCTACTTCAACCAAGAAACGGCCCGTGCTTTCGGAGAAGCAGGGTACGGCATTGTTTTGCCAGCCGCCCACGGTGGGAAGCTTGTCAAGGTCGATGCAAATACCACCCTTGCCGGAGAATGCCATCTCAGCGGCAGCAACGGCCAAACCACCTTCGGAAAGGTCGTGGGCAGAGAGAACGAGCCCCTGCGTGAGAGCCTTCTCATAATACTGCTTGTAGATGGCGTAGTTGGCCTTGTTGTCGGTCTGCGGTACCTTGCAGTCCTTCACGCCCTTGATGCGGGCATAGACGGAAGCTCCCATCTCATCCTCAGTGTTACCGACGATGAAGATGCGGCTGTTATTGCGGCGCAGGGAGGCACCGCGCACGTGGTCGGGATCCTCTACCACACCGAAGCCGGAGCAAAGGAAGGTAACAGGAATGTTGACGGGGCCGTCCTCTGTCTCGAAATAGTTGTAGAAGCTGTCTTTACCGGATACGTAGGGAGCACCGTAGGCCAAAGCTGCCTCGCGGATACCCTTGGCGCATTCTACGATGCGGCCCAGCTCCGTGGGGCACTCGGGGTTACCCATGCAGAAGTTATCGAGCAAAGCAATCTTGTCGGGGTTGGTGCCGGCAAGTACCAGCTGGCGTACGGTTTCATCCACCGTACCGGTACCCATGGCGTAGGGGTCAGTCTTACCCCACTCGGGCAGAATAGCCAGAGCCAGTGACATGAGCTTGTCGGAGCCGTCGATATCAATGACGGAGGCGTCCTGCGGGGCATCTGCCGTGGCACCGGCCAGCGGCTTGAGCACGGTGTTGCCCTGTACCTCGTGGTCATACTCGCGGATGATGGGCTCGCGGGAAACGATGGCAAAGTCACCGAACACCTGCTTGAGGTCTGCGCTCAGGTTGCTGTCGTCAAGCGTTACACCCTGAAGAGCGGGGGCCGGGGTGAAGGTGGAGGTAAGGTACTTGGTGGGAGCATCGTGCAGCTTGGAGTTGTCCATCTCTACCACGAGCTCGCCGTTGTGCCATACACGCAGCACACCGCTGTCGTTGGATTCACCCAGCACGGTCATCTCGGTCTGGAAGGTATCGGCCAAGCTTTGCAGCTCTTCCAAGTTCTCGGGCTTCACGGCAAGCACCATGCGCTCCTGAGATTCGGAGAGGAAGATTTGCCAGCTGAGCATGCCTGTCTCCTTGAGCGGGGCGCGCTCCAAGTACAGGTTGCCGCCGGTTTCGGAAAGCATCTCACCCGCTGCGGAGGAGAAACCACCGGCGCCGCAGTCTGTCACGAACTCGATGAGGCCGCGCTCACGAGCTTCCAAAATCACGTCCAGCGTCTTCTTCTCTTCAATCGGGTTGCCGATCTGTACGGCCTGCTGATCCTCCGTGGCGGATTCCTCACCCATAGCGGCAGAGGAGAAGGTAGCGCCGTGCAGACCATCCTTACCCGTGCGGCCGCCGATGACTACCACGGCCAAACCGGGCTTCATCTCTTTGGCAATATCGCTCTGGGGGATAACGCCTGCCGTGCCGCAGAATACGAGCGGGTTGTAAATGTAGGTGGGGTCAAACTGGATAGCACCGCTGGTGGTGGGAATACCCATGCGGTTACCATAGTCACGCACGCCGTGTACCACGCCGCGCATGATGCCCAGCGGGTGAATGATGTTGTGGCCCTCTACCATCTCCTGCGGGGTATCGGGAGCACCGAAGCAGAAGACGTCCAAGTTAGCGATGGGCTTAGCACCCTTGCCGGCACCCAAAATATCGCGAATCACACCGCCCAAGCCTGTGTTGGCACCGGCATACGGCTCAATGGCACTGGGGTGGTTGTGGGTTTCGGCCTTAAGGCATACGGAAAGATTGTCGTCCAGCTTGATGAAGCCGGCGTTGTCAACGAAGCAGCTCAGCACAAAGCCCGGCTTCTGCGCCATAATCTCTTTGGAGGGGCGCTGAATGAAGGTTTTGTACATGCTCTTGATTTCCTCCGTCTCGCCATTCACCGTGTGCTGAATGGTTGCGGCGAAAATACGGTGCTTGCAGTGCTCAGACCAAGTCTGGGCAATTACCTCCAGTTCCACATCGGTGGGCTCGCGGTCAATCTCACGGAAAATCTGCTGTACTACCAGCATGTCCTCCGTAGAGAGGGAGAGTTTCATGTCCTGGCTCAGCTTTGTCAGCTCGGCCTCGCTCAGGTTACGTACAGGTATGTGTCGATACGTTGCCATAATTCAAAATCGTAAGTCGTCCTTCGTGCTTTTATTTAACGCTCCAGGTGTGGATGGCGGGGTTGCACACATCGTTGCAGAATCTTGCGGACAATGCCTCTTTATCACCCTCGCCGAAGATGTAAATCTTCTGCGTAATCTTGAGGGATGTCAGGGTAAAGGGCAGCCCCTTACGGCCTGCATAGTTGGTGAGGATGGCCTCTTTCTCCAAATCAAGAGCACCTTTTTTGATGCCGTAGGAGATGCAGAACAGCTCG
This sequence comes from Akkermansia sp., assembly GCA_017549485.1. Classification (GTDB taxonomy): domain Bacteria; phylum Verrucomicrobiota; class Verrucomicrobiia; order Verrucomicrobiales; family Akkermansiaceae; genus Akkermansia. The sequence goes on along the minus strand of JAFYUT010000051.1, from coordinate 22,860 downwards.
CCTTCCAAAGCGGGGGTGCCGCCTTCTTCCACCTTCTGAGAGATGGGGTCTACCAGCACGCGGCGCATGTACGCGGCTGCTTCTTCCACGTCGCCCTCACACTCTACGGTGTACAGGCGGGTGTGGTTGTAGGTCAGTTTGTCGGTAATGGGGGTGTAGAGCAGCTTGTTCGCATCTGTGGCGGACTGAAAGCGGCTGAATACCTCAAATGTAAGTGTTGCCATAAAATTGAAAAGAGCCACCGCACTTATTCAGTACGGTGGCTATCGGGTTGAAATCTTACTTCTGCAAGCGGTCCAGAACGTCGGCGTAGGCCTCCATGAAGCCACCCAAGCCCTGACGGAAACGGTCTTTGTCCATCTTCTTGCCGGTCTCTACGTCCCACAGACGGCAGGTGTCCGGGGAAATCTCGTCGGCCAGTACAATCTTGCTGGGATCCTCAGCCAAGCGGCCCAACTCAATCTTGAAGTCAATCAAACGCAGGTTAGCCTGCATGAAGAACTCGCAGAGTACCTCATTTACCAGCAGAGCCATCTTCTTGATGTTGATGCACTCCTCCTCGGTAGCGGCACCCATCTCGCGGGCGTAGTCATCGTTGATGAAGGGGTCACCCAAGGAGTCATCCTTGTAAGAGAACTCTACGATGGGCTTCTTGAAAGCGGTACCCTCGGTCACGCCCATGCGCTTGGAGAAGCTGCCGGCGGCTACGTTGCGCACAATCACCTCAAGAGGAATGATGGATACCTTCTTTACCAGCAGGTTGATGTCATCTACATCATCCACCAAGTGGGTCTCTACGCCGCGTGCTTCCAGCATGCGGTAGATAATCAGCGTGATGGCCTTGTTGAAGCGGCCCTTGTTCTCAAAGTCTTCTTTCTTGACGCCGTTGAATGCGGTGGCGGAGTCCTTGTACTCCATGCGCAGTACATTGGGGTCATCTGTCGTGAACAGTCTCTTGGCTTTGCCTTCGTAAATCGGTTCCATGTTGTTGATAGGGGGATGTTATAACCCCGCACACCCACTATACCGTATCTCTATCTGTTGTCAAGACTAAAATCCGCGCGAATACGCGCCCGCGCGTGAAAGCGGGCTGTTTTTATCATGTTAGAGCGTTTTTTGAGAGGCGGCAAAGAATTCAGCCCTGATTTGTTGTTGGAATAAGGGGTGTCCGGCCATGCAGTCGCGCTTGCCGTTTGACAAGATTTCCTGAGGTTGATATAATGCCGCGCGTCATGAAGATTTACCGCGAGTCCGATGCCGAGTTTGCCGCTGCTGTAGCTGCCATGAATCGCCGTGCCATCCCCACTGCCGATGTGCGGGAAACCGTTGCCGGTATTATTGATGAGGTGCAGGCCCATGGGGATGCCGCCCTGTGTGCTTATGCAGCCAAGTTTGACCGCGTGCAGCTTACCCCTGAGCAGCTTCGTGTTACCGAGGCGGAGTTGGCTGAGGCTCAATCTGCCGTAGGGCAAGAGGTAAAAGATGCCATAGAGGCATCCCTTGCTAATATTGCCTATTTCTCGCATCAGAGCATGCGCCGTGATTGGAGCGGTACCAACGCCCAAGGCTGCGAGGTAGGGGAGCGTTTCGTGCCGTATGACCGTGTGGGTATTTATGTACCCGGTGGCAAGGCTCCCTTGGTGTCCACAGCCCTCATGACCGGTGGATTTGCCAAGGCCGTGGGTGTGCCTGAGATTGTGGCCATGACCCCCTGTGGGCCGGATGGTAAGGTGAACCCCGCCGTGCTGGTGGCGTTGCAAGCCGCCGGGGCAACGGAGATTTACCGTGTTGGCGGGGCGCAGAGCATAGCCGCTCTGGCTCTCGGTACAGAGTCCGTTGCCCCCGTGCAAAAGATTTTCGGCCCCGGTAATCGTTTTGTGGTAGAGGCTAAGCGTCAGTTGGTAGGTGCAGTGGCCATAGATTTGTTGCCCGGCCCCAGTGAGGTGATGGTGCTGGCAGACCACACCGCCAATCCCGCCTTTGTTGCGGCGGATTTGTTGGCCCAAGCCGAGCATGGCGGTGATAGTGCCATTGCCTTTGTTACCACCTCTGAAGAGCTGCTTTGTGCCGTGCAACAGCAAATTGTCGAGCAGGCTGCCACCCTCTCCCGTGCCTCTTACCTGCAACAGGTGCTTGAGGATAACACGCATTGCTTCCTCGTATCCTCCGTAGAGCAGGGGGCCGATATTGTCAATGCTTATGCCCCCGAGCACCTGGTGTTGGTGGTAGACCCCGCCATAGAGGAGCCCACGCTTTCCCGTATTCGTACTGCGGGTGCTATCTATGCCGGTACATACTCCACCGTGGCATGTGGTGATTTCTTGGCCGGCCCCAGCCACACCCTCCCCACCGGTGGCTCCGGTAAGTCGTTCTCCGGTATACGGGCCGACCAATTCCAGCGCCGTACCTCCATTGTGCGCATGTCGCCCGAGGCTGCTCGTGCATCCCTCCCCCATGTTCTCACGTTCTCCCGTGTAGAGGGCCTTGATGCCCACGGCCGCTCCTTAGAAATCCGCACGCTGTGATGGATTGCCCTGATTTTTGCGGGCATTACACAGATTCATTTACTTCAATCAAGCGCCCCCGTTTCATAGGGAAACGGGGGCGCAAAATGTAGGGGCTATGCAGCCGTTTTACTTGCCGAACTCGGCAATCTCTTGCAATACCTTAACGGTGAGTTCAACGGCGGCAGAAAGGTCTCGGGCGTCGAGAATGCCGTTGTGGGAGTGAATATAGCGTGTGGGTACCCCGAAAACAATGGCGGGGGTGCCGTGCCAGTGGGGGTAAGAGGCAGCGGCATCCGTGCCGCCGGTGCGGCGCACGGTGGCTTGGTGAGGTATGCCGTGTTTGGCTGCGGTATCAAGAATAAAGTCCGCAAAGGCAGGAGGGGTAATATTGGTGGGGTCGTAAAGACGAATCTGCACACCTTTACCCAGTACGCCTTGGCGGCAGGTGCCGCTTTGACCGAAAGTGTCATCGGCGGGCGGGCCTTCGAGGATGAGGGCATAGTCGGGTACTTGTTCATCATACAAGGCGCGGGCACCGCGGGTACCTACCTCCTCTTGCACGGTGGCAATGGCGCGCACGGTGCAGGGCAGCTCCATGTCTTTAATGGCTTGCATGGTGCGAATCATGGTGTAAACGCCTGCGCGGTTGTCAAAGGCTTTGCCCATCCACCGGTGCTCAACGGCAAGGGGTTGCAGCTGCACATCGGGCACTACGCAGCAGCCCAAACGGATGCCGAGGGCTTCTACCTCCTTTTTGGAGGAGGCGCCCACATCCACAAACAAGGCGTCATCGGGCATGACTTGCTTGCGCTGGCTTTCGGGCAGCAGGTGCGGGGGCTTGGTGCCTATTTGCCCGGGGATGCGCTTGCCGTCGCGTGTGACAACGGTGACACGCTGGCTGGGCAGGGTGTGGTTCCACCAGCCACCCAGCGGTACGAGAAGCAGGAACCCATCCTCCGTTACTCCTTGCACCATGAAACCGATTTCGTCCATGTGGGCTATGATGGCTACGGTAGGGGAGCCGGCGGGGCCGGTTTTCTCGCAAATGAGATTACCGTTGCGGGAGCGGGTGATGGTGCCGCATCCTTCAAGCTCGGTAGCGATAAGGTCGCGGATTTCGTCTTCGAACCCGGAAACGCCGGCGGCGTTGCTGCATTTTTCTAAAAGCGTTTTATTGAACATATTTTGAGAAGATGAGGGTGGAGTATCGGATGCTGATAAAGAGAGCGTGGTTACGAGTACGGCGCAGGCCGTGTTCAGAAAGAATCGAGTCATGTGTATAGAGTATCATGCCGGTGGGGGAATGGGCGAGCCTGATGCTTGTCAGTACGGCCGGGGTTTATTTTCTGACCTTGTAGTCACCATCACCGACGGAGAGTACTTCTATGCGCACGCGCTCTAAGCCTTTTTCGGTAAAGCCTAGGTCACGAGCTACGGCGGCAGAGACATCGATGAGGCGGCCGGCGATGAAGGGCCCGCGGTCAGACACGCGAGCTTCTACACTTTTGCCGTTGGCCAGAGAGGTGATACGCACCATGCAGGGGAGGGGTAAGGTGCGGTGTGCTGCATAATATTCGCCGCTGCGCAGGTGCTCGCCAATGGCGTTGACGCCGCCGCTGCCCTCGTAGAATGAGGCAATACCCTCTGCTTTGTAGCTGAGTGCCGGGTGTACATCCATGGGTACGAAACGGTGGCCTTTGATGGTGTAGGGGGATTTTTTGTAACCTTTGTAGGGGTGGCGTTGGCTTTGACAAGAGGCCAGCACGGTGGCCAGTATGACGGCTGCAGCGGTGAACAAACGGAACTTCATGCCCGCAGTATAGCATAAATAAGCTGCTGTTGGAAGTTGAAAGTTAGAGCAGGTGTGGTTAAAATTGAAAAAATCCGCTGCCGGGCACGGCCATCAGTCGGGGATTCTGCACAATTCCCTTGCTATTGCGGTAAGCTTATGCTACCCTGCGTGCAGATAACGCATGGATACCCTTTCATATTTAACGGCAGCGGAAAAACACTTGTGGCAACGAGTGCGCGCAGAGCAGGCGGACGGTGAATATCCTGTGCTGGTGGCGTGCCCCAAACGTCGCCGCATGCGCTCGGATGATTGGGATATGTTTTTCTTCATGCTGTTCTGGAATGCTTTGTCTTGGCTTTTCTGCGGCGTAGCGCTCATGCACCCTCCCTCGGAGTGGGGTGATTTGATATTTATGTGGGGGGTGTTAGGTGTGCTTTTTCTGGCCGGGTTGGGCCTGATAGTAGCTTGGGGGTGGCATTATTATGCTGCACGCCGTGCGGTATATGTGCTGACAAATCAGCGCGCCTTGATTCAGACTCCCGTGTTTTTACGCCGCACACCTCGCGTGCGTAAGTTCCCTGTGGATTCTTCCTTGGTTCGCAGTGTGCGTATCCGCAAGGATGGCAGCGGCGATATCGTGTTCGGCTGGGATAAAGATGAAGACTCCCCCAAGGTTACGCCTTACGGCTTTATGGACGTGCCCGACGTGCGGCGTGTTGAAGCCGCTCTTGATGCACGTATTGCCCGATGGGAAAAAATGGGTAAAATAGCATAATGACAGATATTAAGGCTCAAGAAAATAAATTAAATTTCCCGCAAATCGGGAGTCTTATTCCCGATTTGCGGGAAATTTATCTTGACTCATTGATAATAATATGAGAATATGACGCCATGAGAGCAGGACTGGATACCGAGTACAGAGAACGTAGCATGGAAAACAAAGTGCGGGAGTTAAACCGCAGTTTTGCGTGTATTATGGTGATAGGTGCCAGACAGGTGGGTAAATCTACTTTGTTAAAGCGCCTGATGCCTGAGAACATGCGTTATGTAACGCTGGATGACCCGGAGATGGCCGATTATGCTCGAAAAGATCCTATAGGTTTTTTGAATGAGATGGGGGAGCCTCTTTGTATAGATGAGGTACAATATGCCCCCGAGGTGTTACGTGCAATTAAGATAAGGGTAGATGAGGCTCAACAGCGCCCGGGGATGTATTGGCTGACCGGTTCTCAACGCTTTGAAATGATGAAAGGTGTTAGCGAGAGCCTTGCCGGGCGTGTTGCTATTGTTGATTTGTATAGTATGTCTCAACGGGAGGTGTGCGGGGGGAATTTATGCAGAGAACCGTTTGACCCGTCACGAGCCAAGGAGCTGGTTCAGTTGCAGAATATTTGTGGCTTGTCTGAATTGTACCGGCGTATTTGGTTGGGGGGATACCCCATGCCGGTGTTGAGGCCGCAGATGAGTGTGGAGGATTATTTCCGCTCTTATGTGCAGACCTATGTTGAACGAGATGTTCAAGCATTGTCTCAGGTGGGGAATTTAGCTTCATTTGTGCGACTGATGCGCTCTGCGGCCATGCGTACAGGGCAGCAGTTGGTGTATAGCGATTTAGCGAGGGATGCTGAAGTTTCTCCCAAAACGGCTGCTGCTTGGGTTAGTATTTTACAGGCATCGGGCATCATCGCATTGTTGGAACCTTATCATGTTAATACCACGAAGCGTTTGGCAAAAACCCAAAAACTCTACTTCATGGATACCGGCTTATGTTGCTGGCTGGCCGGTTGGAATAATGCGGAGCAACTTAAAAATAGTGCCTTCGCCGGGGCTATCCTTGAAACTTGGGTATATGGACAGTTAGTCCGCAGTTTTGCCAATGCCGGGCAGCGCCCGTTTTTGTACTATTATCGAGACCGCGATGGTGCTGAAGTTGATTTCCTCCTTTTGCAAAATGGCGGTATATACCCTATGGAGGTAAAACGTAGCAGCAGCCCCTCAACGGCAGATTTGAAGTGGGCTTCCCGAATTCCTGTGGGATTACATTATGAACTTAAGCCCGGTATTGTTTTCTGTACAGCTGAAAAACCGATTCCCATGCCGTTTGGTGCCTATGGCTTCCCTATTCAAGCTTTATGATTTAGGTTTAATTTCCCGCAAATCGGGAGCGCTATTCCCGATTTGCGGGAAATTGTATGATAATGCTTGATTTTTAGCCGAATATCAGTAAAATCTCCCTTGAAATGGACACCGAAACACTAACCCCTGAATTGAGAGCAAGGATTGACGCCGCGCTGGAGACCGATGAGCACTTGGCGTTGGTTGTTATGCCGAACTGGTGGTGGGCATCTCCTGCGGTGCGTTTTTTTATCATATTCGGTGCTATCTGGGTATCGTTGCTCACGGTGATGACGGTGTGCATGGTTAATGCTCCGGACACAACCGAACAGGACTACCTGTTTTTGATACCTTTTTGGATGGTGGGTATAGGGGTGATTGTGGGGATATTGGGTTGCCGCGCACGGGGGAGGCGTACGGTGTATCTCATTACGGATAGGCGTGCCATTGTATTGCGCTCCAAAGTGTTGTTTTGGCCGTTGAAGCCGGATATGGTGAAAGCGGTGGAAGAACACCGAAACGGCTACGGCGATATTGTGCTGGGGTATAAATCTTACCAAATCAACAATAAACCGGCTCCGGACGGTTTTGTGGGGGTACCGCAGGTGCGGGAGGTGTTGGCAGCCTTGCTGGCACAAATTAAGGCCACCTGTGCGGTGGCTTATCAGCCTGTTAAGTGGCAAACAACGGAGCTGACACCCGAGGAGAAACGAAAAGCTGCCCGCACGTTCGGTATTTTAGGCGTGTTTGCCGCTTTATTCGGTTCCTTGTTTTTTGCGGTGGGCTTGTATATGTTTATACAGCACCGTCAATTGGTGCAAGAGGGCGTGCCGGCAGAGGCAAGAGTGGTGCAAATTGTTGTTGACTATGACTCTGACCACGGTAACTCCTATTTTCCGGTGGTGCAATTTACGGATGCCGCAGGAAAATCCCACACGGTACAAAGCAGCCGCAGCAACAGAAACATAAGCAAAGGCGAGCAGGTGAATATCCTTTACAGGCCGAGCAATCCGCAGCATTTTGAAATAGAAGGGGAGGATGCCACATCTTTTTCCTGCTGCTTTATGGCTGTGGGTGGCATTATTATGCTGGCAGGTGGGTGGCTGGTTGTGCGCATGCTGCGCCATCGTAAACGTCAATCAGCGGTAAAAGCATCATGAAACGAGAGATAGACAAGATTTTGAAACCGGGGGAAACGGTAGAGCTGGTGGTGTACCCGCAGTGGCGGTGGTTGTCTCAGGCCAATATCATCAGTGTGTTGGGTGCCGTGATATGGTTGGGTATTATCGGCAAGCTCTCATCGGTGATGTTCTCGCTTGAGAAAAACGGCGAGTGGTGGACGCTCTTCCTGTTGCTGCTTCCTTTTTGGGCTGCGGGCATAGGCATGGCCATCAGCCCGTTTTGGCGCCGCAAACGTGTGAACAACACGCTGTATGTGGTGACAAACCGCCGTGCTATCGTGGCACAGCCGTCTCCCTTTTTGTTGCAACCCGAGACCCGCACCTGGTATTTGGAGCAAGGCTTGATTAAATCTGTTTATGCGCAGTCTGACGGCTGTGGTGATATCGTGTTCGATTTCCGTAAAGTACGCACCAAACACGGCTGGCGTGATGTGCCGGAGGGTTTTCTCAGTGTGCCTGAGCTGGACCGTGTTGCTGACATTTTGCGGGCTCAAATTGAGGCGGCAGCATGGCAGGAAGCGGAAGAATCTGTCCCGGTGCTGACGCCGGAGGTGTGGAAAGCCCCTCACCTATTGCCCCCGGTACCGCCACGTAAACGTATGTCATGGAAATGGTGCTTTGCTTTGATTGCCCCGGGATTGATTGCTTGCGCCATCGGGGGGATGGCGTTGCCGAATTTCTCGGACTTGCATGAGCATGGCGTCTTGGTTCAAGGGGTGGTGGTGAATAAAGAAACCGGCGAATCCCCGAAGTTAACGATTTCATACAGAGACAAAGACAATTTTCCCTATACTCACCAAACACTGATGGGGCGGCAGGTCAACAAAAACTATCCCATAGGGGGGAAGGTTTCGGTTCTTTATCTGCCCGAGAAACCCTCGGTGGTAGAACTGGCCGATGCCAAGCCGAATGACTTGTACGCCTTGATTTGGGGCGGGGTGTTTATGATTATCTGTGGCGTGCTGATGGGCGGCATGTTGTACAGCAAAAAATAATGAGATGTTTGTCGGATAATGAAATTATAGATAACGAATAAGACGATGATACGCATAAAAGGAATACGGATAGACGGGGTGGGCTCAAGCATACGTGTGCTCAGTAAGGGTAAATTCCCGTGGTGGATGGGGGCGTTGTTTGCCATCGTAGGGTGTGTGGCGTTGGTATTCTCCATTCATGAGCACCGCAACAGTGAAGAGCTGAAAGCTCACGGGGTGCAGGTGGAGGCCATGGTGACGGATGTGCGCCGGCATGAGAGCCACCGAAACTCTCGCCACGGTCACAGCTCACGCTCCGTTACCTATTATCCCACCGTTACCTACACAGACAAGGCAGGCGTGGCTCATACGGTAGAAAGCTCTGCCGGTGTTTCCTCTCGCACGGCATACCGCCAAGGGGATATGGTGCAGGTGTTGTATATGCCCGCGGAGCCCGAGCGCATGGAAATAGTCGGTATGACCAGCCCTTTTTCTCATTACATTTTTATGGGTGTGGGCGGCTTATTCCTTGTGGTCGGTGTAGGGCTGACCTTGTATGGACTGAAACATAAGAAGCTGAATACCCCTGAATCGGAAGAAGAAGTGGACGAGGATATGGAAAAACCGCAGCCTCCCTATCCGCTTTGACTTGACTTACACCCCGCTATCTGGTAAAAATAGGGTAACTTATGGCCAATCCTGATCTTTATATCAAACCGGAGCTGCCGGATCGTATCTTCCCTTGGGAGAAGTATGACCCCCAGACTCGTGAAGAAATCGACGCATTTTTCAACAGCCCCGAGGTGCGTGTCATCAAGGAGCGTATGGTAGACATGGGCCGCCGCTTGTGGGCTCGTGAGTATGTAGACGGCAATGGCGGCAATCTCTCCGTGCGTGTTGCCAAGGACCTTGTTCTTTGCTCTCCCACCCTTTGCTCCAAGGGCTTTATGACGGTGGAAGACATTTGCATGGTAGACATGAACGCCGGCCAGCTTTGCGGCTACCGCCCCGCTACCAGCGAGGTAAAGACCCACATCGCCATGATGAAAGAGGTGGGCGTTAACGCCTGCATTCACGCACATCCCCCGTGCTGCAATGCTTTCCTCTTTGCCGGTAAGGTACCGCCCAACGGTATCAACCCCGAGGCCGACATCTTCTTGGGCCACATTCCGCTGGCTCCCTACGGTACTCCCGGCTCTCCCGAGACGGCAGAGGCCGTGGCCAAGGCTTGCCACCAGAGCACGGTGGTATTCATGGAGAACCACGGTGTTATCACCGGTGCCCGCCATATTGAAGAGGCTGAGTGGTTCATGGAGAATGCCGATGCTTACTGCAAGATGGTACTCTTTGCCGACATGCACGGCGGTGGCCTGAACCAGGTGGACGAGGCCGGTATTGCCGACTTCTTGCAGATTCGCAAGAACATCGGCTACGCTGTGCCCGAGGGGCAACCCCTGTACAACATGCGTGAGTACAACGGCTATACCATGGGTATTGCCGGTAAGAAGTAAAAATTGACAATTTACCATTTACAATTTACAAAGTGATAGCGCGTTGCGGCAAGCTGCGTTCTTTCACTTTGTAAATTGTTTTTGTAGGTACAGTATTCATGCTGACGCAAACGGATAAACTGACGGCTTTGGCCCCGATGCAGGATGTGACCGACCTCGCTTTTATGCGGGTACTGGCACGCATCGGCTCATTGCCGGATGTGTTTGTGACGGCCTATTTCCGCAGCACACCCACCACCTGCGCCATGGCCGAAAACAACCTGCGCTGCATAGAAGAGAATGAAACGGGGGTGCCGGTGCTTGCCCAGCTGGCAGGGGCAGAGGCCGCCCCGCTGGTGCGGGATGCCGAGCAACTGCTGCAATTGCCTGTTGCCGGTATTAATTTGAATGCCGGGTGCCCGGCACCGCTGGTGAATCGGCATGGGGCAGGTGCCGGTCTGCTGCGTGATTTGCCCGCCTTGCAATCTGCGGTGCAGGGGCTGCGGGCCGTGGTGCCTGCGGGGCAATTCAGTGTCAAATTCCGTACCGGGTGGGAGAGCGAAGAAGAGCTGCCCGCTATCTTGGATACCATAGGTGCCGCTGCGCCGGATGCCGCCATGATTCACGGCCGCACGCGCAAGGCCCTGTATAAACCCGATACCGTGAGTGTAGAGGCCGTGCGTTTGGCTGTGCAAACGCTGGCTTGCCCGGTGATGGGTAATGGCGATATCGCTACCTTAGAGCAAGCCCGATATTGGCTTAATCATATATCACCCGCCGGTGTCATGATTGGCCGTGGAGCTGTGCGTAACCCCTACATCTTCCGCCAAATCAAAGGCGGTGCCGCCCCCACGGCAGATGAAATGAAACACTATTACCGTGTGTTGGTAGAAGAGACGGACCGTATTTTACACACCAAGCGCACGCCGGCCGGCCACTGCAACCGCATGAAAAAATATTTGGCCTATTGCTATGCGGATTTTACGCCGGAGCAGGAGTATGCCCTGCGCCGCTGCACGGATATTGACTCAATGCTGCGCATCCTTTGCGGGTAAGCCCTCAGGCGGTAATACGAGGTTGTTTCTCATGGCAATAACACGGTCGTGAAACTCAGGGGCATATAAAGCGGGTGCCCCGGTGAGCTCAATGCCGTATTCTCGGTTACTGCGGCTGATGTAGGCCTCCACCTTTTTGCCGGTAAGGGTGCCGAAGGTGTAACGCTCAAAATCATCTATCACTTCGCCATAGGCCACCGCCTGCGTGGCCGATATCAAGAGTTTGAAGTCATCAGCCTTGAGTGTACCCAGCAGATACACAATGGGCTTGTCCCCCTTGTACTGAATACCGTGGTAGTAGACATTGATTTCCTCCTGCGTATCACAAAGCGGGCGCAGCACTTCATGCAAATCCTCCGTTTCCTCCGCCGTCATGGGCAGTTGGGAGGAGTCTTTACTCAACAAATCCATGCAGGAGGCTACCATACGCTGCGGCACCTGCATTGTTGCGGGAATGGGGTCGTCAATGTCCTCAACAAGCCTTTCGGCAGGCTTGTCGCTGTGGCATTGGCAGAGCATCATCGGCACGATGACTCCTGCAGCTGTAAGTGCGCGGGGCTTCATGGCGCGGCAGTCTAGCACAGGGCGTTGACTCGGTCAAGGGTGAACTTCGGCATTTTTTTGCTCTTCTTCCGCTTTTTGGGCGTGGTATTTGCGTATGAGTGTTTGCAAGAAGAGGTGGAAAGTGGGGGAGCTGATGGTAATACCATCTGCCACGCATATTCCGTGTTCGGGTTTGCTGCTCATGGTGATGGTGGTGCTGGGCCCCTCTGCGGTTTTGATGAAATAGTCGGTAAACTCCGTTGTGGGTTCTCCCATATATATCTTATAAGGGCAGGCCGCCAGTACGCGGAAGTGCGCGGGCGAGATGGCGCCTATGACATCGCCAATATTATCTCCGTTGAGCAGGGAGAATGTGATGTTTTCGTCAGACTCGGCAAAGGGCTCCAGCAAGGCGGTCAGGTATTCGTGGTCCTCTTCCGTCATGAGCACTTTTTTTACCTCACCCGGTGCCAATGGGGTTTCCGGCAGGGTTTGAACCGGCGGCAGCAGCGGGGCGCTCCCCGTTGTCTGGCATTGGCTCAGCATCATGACTCCCATCAGCGGTATAAGATAACGGTTTTTCATCGTATCCTGATTTTAAATCGGCCTTGGCTCATTGTCAAGCTCGCGTGCCGGTAAAAAATCTATGTCCTATATAAATTGTGTACTTTTTTTGAGCAAAATGGCTCCATCCCATGTCGGAGAACCCTTTTTGCATTGAAATTTTTATGGTTATTTTGGAAAAATTCTACTATTTGCTTGACTTGAGCCTGTGGCTTGGTAGGATGATAGAGTATCATATTGAGGTGGACTGTATCCATCTCGCTTACTTCTTACACTAAACTCACACAAATATGAAATTACACTTACCTAAGAAGCTGTTTGCCGCTCTCATGGCAATTTTTGCCATTGCAACCGGTACAACATTGGGGTCTGATGTTATCAGTATCAACTTCGGTAGTAAAGCTGTGGATGCCGATTCGACCGGTGAGGTCGGCGGTGTTACTGCTGCATACTGGACGAATATCAGCTCTGCCGTATCAAACCACAATGTTCTGGGTGCCGGCGGTGCCACATACAGCAATGTGTTGACTGTTTCCACAACTCAGTCAAATTTTGCTTGGCAAAGTGGCATAGCAGATAATAGTACGGTTCTTTCAGATGTACAGTCTACTTATATGGATTTGAGTGCAAATACTCAGTGGACTGTCAATTTGAATCTGGCTGATTCTCTGAACTCCGACCTCTACCGTGTAGACGTAACGATTTATCTGTCCGGTGATGGTAATGCATATGCGCCTGTAACTGTGGACGGTGCCAATTACATAGGTGGTACAGATGTATTGGCCGGTGCAACGACATCTTGGGGTGACCGCTCCTCTCAAGCATCTGCTACGCAGGGTGTTCACAATACGCTGACGGTAACGGATGTTGCCCAGAATTTGACAATGTCCAGTGTTATGTCCGGAGATGCGGCTAAACGTGCTACACTTTCCGGCATGCAGATTAGCATTAAGGATATTTACCAGTACGAGTTTGCCGCCGGCAGCACTAACAGTGCAGAATCCCTCACATGGACAGGCCCCACCGGTGCGACCGTATCTTATACCGACCTTGATGTAGCAGATCGTCTTCTTCGTGCAAACGTGTCCGCAGGTGACGCAGCCCTCTCCTTTGCCGGAGGTGCTCAAATTGCAACCTTGCAGGTTACCGGTGGTAATGCTCTTACCCTTACCTCTGACGGCAACATTGAGTTGGGTAGTTTGAGTGCGGCATCCGGCACCACTGTAAAGGTAGGTGATGTTTTTGCAGATAATGGGGCTCTCGTTATCGGTGGTGAGGGTACAGTTGAGATTATTGCCAATCAGACTATCGGCTCCATAACCGGTAATGGTTCTACTCTTGCCATTGCAGATGGTGTAAAGGTTACCGTTAACAACTATGCATTTGACGGCACTGTTGTCGGTGGTACGGATTCCGCTCTTAATATCAATTTAGCGGTAGATTCCTCCAGCACTGTAAATGGTATCACCGTTACTAATAATCTGGGAGAGGTTGCCATTAATGCTCTTGCAACCGGTATTACGGATGTAACCGCATCCGATGGTGCCCGTATCGGCATCTCTTCCGCCGGTGGTACTTTGGTTGTAAACGGCGCAGAAGACTCTGTTGTGAGACTTACCGCCCTTGATCTTACTGCTGCCAATGAAACTAAATTGCAGGTAGCCGAGGGTGTAACGTTGAATGGTGCAAACTTAGGCCAGTTCTTCATCAACACCAACGGCCAAATTCTGACTGTGGGTGAGGGTGTGTCACTCACATTCTCCGGCAGCACGGCTCAGGTTGACCAATACGCTATCGCCATGGCCAATGGTACTCTTAATGTAGCCGGTGGTCATGTTGCTGCAGACTCTCTCGTTATGCAGAACCGCGGTGGTGCCGTCTCTTATTTGAATGTGACGGATGGCGGCTTGCTGGAAATTACCGGTACTCAAGATTCCGGCTATAAGTCTGGCTCTGTACGTATGGCTCACTGGGGTGGTAATCCCTCTGCTCTCACAGTAACAAGCAAAGGCGAGTTCCGTGTGCTCGGTGCAACTATTTGTATGAGCGATGATGGCGCCGGTAACCTTATTGTTAAGGAGGAAGGTATTGCTAACTTGAAGGGTATCACCCGTTTGAACTCCGGTTGTAAATTGCAGGTATCTGATAACGGTATGCTTAATATCGGTGCCAGCGGTATTGCCGGTGATGGCGTGATTAATGTAGATGGTTCTACCCTCGGCGCGCTTGATGCCAATGGTTGGGCTTCCGGGTTGCAAACCAACATCGGTAACGGTGCCACTATTCATTTGGCTACCTATGATGTAAACCTGGGGCAATACACAGAAACGGCTGCCGATATTACGCTGACCGGTACCCACACCGGTACGGGGGCTCTTACGCTTGCCGGTAGCGGTAAACTTGTTATCAACAGTGCACTGCTTAACGAGGTGGGGTTGGCAGAAGGTGCTTCTGCTACGCTTGCTATCGATGGATTGAATGGTTTTGTTGTTGAATCTACTACCGGTCATACCGGTTATGGTGAAAGCACAACGGACGGTTATGCTTCCGGTGAGTCTTATCGTATTACCGGTGCCGGTTCTACGCTTGACTCTGTAACACTTATCACCACCACAACAACGGAAGAGGGTGATGTGCAGGTTGAGACTCAGCATGCTTTGACTGATGGTCTGTTTGTGCTTGAGACTCCGGATTCCACCACTTTCTATGTCAATACCGATGTAACTCGTTCTCTTATCGATAATGTTAAGGAAGGTACGAGGTTTGCAGTTGCCTCCGGTGCAATCTATCACACCAATGTGGTAGAGGATTTGGGCGTTATTGAAACTGCGGATGAGACAACTGTTGTCTATTTGCAGAGTGATGAAGGTAAAGATTTGCTCAAATTGACGGATGTTCCCAATAACTGGAAACCGAATTTTACCATTGAAGGCGACGTTGTCAAGGCCTCTGCCGGTGCCTACACCGCAGACATCACGGTGTTGTCCGGTGCAACCCTGTATTTGATGAGCAGCGATGGTGCCGGTGTCAACCTGTTGACGGACGCCTCCCGCGTAGTCACGATTGATGGAGGTACGTTTGATGTTGCCGGCTGCGAAGCCTATTATCACTTTGCTGCCAACGAGGGTTCTGTTATCAAGAACAGCGCTAGTGGAGTTGGTTTGGAGTATCGCAGCCTGCCCATTCTTGACCTGAATGGTAATATCACGGTGCATACCGATAGCCAATTCGGTATGATTGGTTCCGGCTACGGTGCAACAGATCTTAACCTCAATGGTTATACCCTGACCAAGACCGGTGCGGGTAATTTCCACATGAGCAGCACTATTGCAGATAAGGGTACCATTCGTATTGAAGAGGGTCGTGTTCAAATTATTGAGCGCAACACCAACAATAAGTCAGACCTGACCTCTACGAGCTTCGTGGTGTGCAATGATTCCGGCGTTAAAGGTACCCTTGAAGTTGATGTAACCTGCACCATTGGTGAGCTTATTGCCAATGGCGGTACAGTAGAGGTGAACGGCACAACTCGCGTTGCTACCGTCAACAAGTTGACTGGCTCTGCCTTTGATAAGCAGGGTGACGGCAGCCTGGCTCTTGCTTCCGGTATTCAAATTGCTGAAGATGTGAACATCACCGTTGGTGGAGGTTCCATTACCCTTGCAGCCATCAATGTGGCAGAGGGTAAGGCTCTGAACATTGCCGGTAACGTTGTGGCTGAAGGCCTCATCAAGACCGGTGCCGGTGAGCTGACTATCGATGGTCTCAGTGGTTCTATTTCTTACGTATCCCTGACCGACAATGCCACAATTGAAAGCCTGACGGGTGCTACCGTGCTTGACTTCATTAGCGTTGCTGATCAGTTGGCGGACGGTATCAACCTCGGTATTAAATACACCGATGAAAACATTGCTCAGCTTGAAATTATTGCCATGGATTCTTCCACATACGACTTGGTGGATGATAATGGTTACATCAAGTTGCAGGCTAAGGAGGATGCTACGCTTGAAATCAAAACGGATTGGGATATCAACTGGGGGCGTGACGGTTTGACTGGTACGCCCGAGACCCTTACCGAGCTGACAGCCGGAACCGGTGATATTGCTCTTGACCTTGCCCCGACTCTCGTAGTAGGCGGTGGCGATGGCAACGGTAGCCTTATCGGCGGTAAGTCCTATGCCGGTGGAGATGCTTCCGAAACTATTACCGGTGATGTTTGGATTAAGGTATCCGGCGGTTCTTTCTCTAACGTAGTAGGTGGCTGCATTTGCAACAACTGGCAATCCAGCTCTGCCAACGTGTTTGAGGGTGATACCCACATCGTGATTGATGGCGGTAACGTGACCAATGTTATCGGTGGTCATTACAATGATGCCCTTCGTCCTGTATTCAACGGTGATACCTACATCTCTATTATGGATGGGGCCACCATCGGTAACTCTGTTATCGGTGCAAGTACCACGTCTCACAACCAGGGCGCAACTCATAACGGTAATACCAATGTCTTTGTTTACACCCCCCTGACCGGTAACGGTTATGTATTGGGTGGCCACAAGTTCCTCGCCAACTTCAATGGGCTGTTGTCTGTAAACGGTGATACCAATATCACCGTAGACCTGAGCGAGTACACCGGCAGCGGTACTACATTTGCCAAGCATATTGTCGGTGCCTCATACCTCAACAATGAATGGGCGGATTCCGGTGCGCCGACAGCCCTCGTTTCCGGTGACACTTCCATTGTCATCAAGGGTAAGGAGGGTGTAACTTTCACCGGGGCTATTGCCGGTGCTTCTTTCAGTGAGCAGAGATCTTCTACCGTTGTTTCCGGTTCTACCAACATCAACATCAGCGGTAATTCCGAGTATGAGGGCATTGTGGCCGGTGGTACCATTTTCAACAAGTGGGGGAGCGGCTTCCCGGAATCCACCGTTGCTGCTACCAATGTACAAATCTCCGGCGGTACTTTCAATGAAAAGGTCATCGGTGGTGATGCCTTGGTGGGCGATGGTCAGATGAAGAGTAATGTGGGTGCGGTCACTATGACTATTAGCGCCGGTACCTTCAATGCCAACATAATGGGTGGTACATTTAAGGGGTCCAACGGCGGTGGTAATCAGGTTATCAAGGTCGGTTCCGTAGATATGACCGTAAGCGGTGGCTCCATGGCTGCCGGTAAGACCCTCTTGGGTGGCTCTTGGCTCTCCGGTACAGGCACTGCCTCTCTGGGGAACAACGGCAACTTGGCCATGGGCGATATCAACCTGACCATTACCGCCGGTTCATGGCAGAATATCCTCGGTGGATCCTTTGTGGAACGCAACAATAACCACTACATGGCACAAGGTAATATTGTGGTTGATTTGCAGGGTGGCTCCGTTGCCGGTGATATTTACGCTGCAGGCCGTCAGGTGAACAACTCTTATCTGACTACACAATCTACCACAATCAAGGTGGGTAGCGATGTTGAGTTGGCTCTCGGTAAGACCGTTTCCGCCGGTTATCTGGATACCAATACCGGTGCTAATCATTCCTCCATTGCCGGAGACCGCACCATCTTGTTTACGGGTGATGCCGATCAAGACCGCGTGGGTATCAACTTCACGGGCTTCAATAAGATTGGTGTTGAGACAGCCGGTAAGGTAGTGACCATCGGCGGTGCTGCAATGTCCATGGACGATGCTCTTACCGTTGTGGGTGAGGGTACCATCAAGCTGACAACCGGCACGGCTCTGACCGTTAACGGCGGTGCCACCATTGAGTCTGGTGCCACGGTTGATCTCGGCGGTAACTCCGTAACGGGTGATGTGGTTGTCAACGGTGGCCTGACCACAGTTGGCATCACTGCAATCAACGGTGATTTGACATTGGCGGACGGTTCTACCCTGACTCTGTGGGACGGTGCAGAGGACTCCGCGAACGGTATGCTTGATATGTCAGTGCCTGCCGTTGAGGGGATATCCCTGCTCAGCACGGGCAATTCTCTGACCATCGGTGGCATGTTTGGCTTGGATGTTAAGGTGAACCCGGATGGTGAAGTGGAGCTTATCAGCGGTATCGACAGCATCTCCGGTATTGAGTTCGACTCCGAGAATAAGGTGCTTGCAGGTAACGTACTCAGCGGCATCAATGGTGAAGATGTAGACAGCAAGCTGTATCTCGTATTTGAGGACGGTACGCTGAAACTCAGCGCCGTTGCCGGTTTGACCGAGTTCTACTGGGAAGATACAGACACGACTTCCGAGAAGTGGTCGGAGAAACTCTGGTCCGTGAAGGATAATAACGGTGATAATCTTGTTCTCATCAAGGATGCTGCCACTCGTACAGAGGAAGTCAATGCCATCTTCAACAATGGCAAGGCTGAGACTGTTCTTGTTGATACCACCGCCACCGTGGATGATTTGACGGTATCCGGCGCCGGTAGTGACTACACCTTCGCCGCAGACACGACCACTCCCGGTACTCTCACGATTGAGGGTAAGATTACGGTGACAGACTCTGCTGCGGCTACCTTTGATGGCGCTTTGGCCGATGTGGGTGCTGCCGAGTTGGAGGTAAGCGACGGTGGCACGCTGAATGCCGGTGTTGTAACGATTGCCGACGCTGCTACCTTGGATGGCGGTACTCTGAATGCAACCTCTCTTGAGGCTTCCTCCCTGACCGCAAGCAATGGTGCTGCTTTGAGCGCTACCGACATTCAGATTGCCGGTGACGTTGAAGTAGACGGCTCCTCTTTGGCTGCTACCAACCTGCTGTTGGCTGACAGTGTTGTCATCAGCGGTGATGCTGCCAATGTGTCTGCCGGCATCATCAAGGTGGGTGAGGACGGCTTGAGCATGGACGGCGGCACGCTGAATGCCGGTCAAATGTTCAGTGATTCTGACGCAGCCACGGCTGAGATTACCGGTGGTACGGTTACCATTGGTGGTTCCATGCTGAGTGCTACTACCGTAACAGGTGCCGAGTTCGTAGACGCAAGCACCCTTGCCGGTTCAGACGACAAGGCTGTTACCGTGGGTGATGTCACGGTTGCCGGTAGTTTGAACCTGAGCGATGCTACGCTGACCGACGGTATTACCGTAGAGGACGGTGGTAAGCTCGTTATCGGCGGTGCCATGCACTTGGATACCACGGTAAGCGATTTCGGTTTGCAGAATAAGTCTACCTATGCCGCTACGGCAGATGCATCCGATTTGGGTAAGGAAATTGCCAATGGTGGCAACGGTTTCGTTTCCCGAAACGAGATTTATACCGTTGTTGACGGTGACCTTACCAACGTCACGAACGATGCTACCGCTTGGACGGTTGGTGCTGATGCCCGCGTGGGTGAGTACTCCAACGGCAAGGTGACCATCTCCGAGTCTAAGGATACCACGACATACTGGGTGAACACCAATGTATCCCTCAGCAAAGTATCCGACAAGTTCGTAGAGGATACCGACACCATTATGCTGAATGGTGGTACGCTGCAGATGAACGAGGATACCGAACTTGCCATTGCCACCAACAATGAGAATCCGCACGGTACGGCTTCTACGATTGCCCTGCAGAGCGGTGCAACGCTGAAGAGCGAGCAGCTCACCATTGCAGATGGTACGACGGTGACCTTGACCGGTCTTGCCGGTACGACGCTGGATCTCGGCGAGGCCGTCGGTGTAGAGAACCTCAATGGCTTGACCGATGATACTTGGTCAGGTACCGTAACCACGGCTGCTACCGATATTACGGATGTTGCCGCTCTGGGTAACGCCGGCTCTGCAGTAGAACTGACAGGCGCCGTAGATACAGGTGATATGAACCTGGGCGATGTAAGTGAAGTACATGCTACCGATACGCTGACCGCTGACAGCATCAACGGTACCGGTGAACTGACGGTTGAGGGCTTGGCTACCCTGAAGAATGGTGCCAGCAACTTGGGCAATGCCGCATTCAATGGCGGTTTGATACTGGGTGGCGATGAAGCTGCTGCGCTTACCGCTGCGGCTCTTACCGCTGGCTCCGTAGAGGTGGCTAAGGGCGACATGGCTGCTGATACGCTCACCGTGGACGGTGCCTTGACCATGGGCAAGGGTAGCAGTGTGGCTGCCGAGACGCTTGAGGTAGGTGGTGCCATCAGCTTGGAGTCCGACAGCACCATTGCAGCCGGTTCTCTGGTCTTGGGTGATGATGCTTCCATCGAGTTCAAGAAGATTGGCGAAACCCCGGTAGTGACCGTAGATTCGCTGACAGCTGATACGTTGAGTGTGATTATTGATAATGAGTTGCTGACTGCAGCAGCTGATGCTCAGACTGATAAGGAACAGCCGATAGCTACCATCATGGAGGTAACGGGCGGTTCCGATGCAGACATTATGCTGAACGGTGGTTCCGATGTTATCAACCCGAAAGGTGAGAAATACGGTTACACGCTGGAGTGGAACGACACTCTGCTGCAGCTGATGGCAACTGCCAACGAGAACTACATGAAGGAGAAGTTCAATGGTGCCTCTAAGAACGCTATGGCCGGTGCCACCATCATGGACGAAGCCTTCGCCGGTGGCGGTATCGGTGCCGGTGGTGACTTGGAGAAGATTCTCGCCTCCGTCGATGGTAACAGCATGACGGATGAGGGCTTGGCCGCTGTGGCCGGTTCTTCCTCCGCTGCTCTCGGCATGGCCTTTGCCGGCGATGTAGAGCGCCAGCTGCGTGCCATCCGCAACCGCACCACCACCATGGGTGTGAACCAGTGCGTGGTGAATGAGGGCATGCCCTACTTCAACGCTTGGGTGAATGCAGAGGGTAACATGGGCGAGCTTGACAAGGACGGCACCTTCGCCGGCTATCAGCTGGACAGCTGGGGCGGTACCGTTGGCTTCGATGTGGACGTGAACCCGAACCTCACCCTCGGCTTGGCTGTAACCGCCATGTACGGTGACCTCACCGTGGACGGCCCTGACAAGCTGGACGGCGACTTGGATACCATGTACGTATCTGCCTTTGCCCGCTACTCCAAGCGCGCATGGACCCATACCTTCGTAGGCACCATCGGTAAGATGGATAGCTCCTATGACCGCACCGTATCCTATGGCAACGGCGATAGCTACAAGACTCAGGGTGAAACCGACGGTATGGCCTTCGGCCTTATGTACGAGGTAGGCCGCGTATTCGCTCTGGCTTCCAACGGCGATGCCTGCTTGCAGCCTGTATTCAATGTAGCCTATCGCCACACCTCCGTGGGCGGCTACAAGGAAGAAGGCAGTGATGCCGCGCTTGACGTAGATGACCAGACGCTTGACACCATCACGCTGGGTGCCGGTGCCCGCATGCAGGCCGTTGTGGGTGAGAACCTGTACAACCGCACCTCCGTGCTTGAGCTGCGCGCCTTGGCTAAGTTCGACATCGGCGACCGCGCCTCTGAGGCAGATGTAGCCTTCATCGGTGCCGGTAAGGGTGCTACCGTTGAGAGTGCCGAGCTGGGCGCCTTCGGCGTAGAGTTGGGTGCCGGTCTGTCCGTGCCGATGGGCGATGAGGACTCCGGTACGCTCTTCTTCGACGTATCTGCCGAGCTGCGCAGCGGCTACACCAACCTGAACGGTACAGTAGGCTATCGCATCAACTTCTGATGCCGTTGAGCTAACAATAAACTTCAAGCCCCATTCCTGCACGCCGGGAATGGGGCTTTTGAATTGATGGGATGCGGAGTTTTTTAGAGAGTCGAGCACCGCTTGCGGAATAGGGGCACCAGGCTCGGTAGGCTGTTGCTTTTGGGGTAGTCCTTATGGGATAAAATCCGGCGCGAATTGTGACGTGCTTTTTTCTTGCATCGCATCAGCGGTGGGGTTAAGATGGAGCCATGAGTTCAAAAGTTAATGCAGAGCAGTTGGAAATGGTGCGCAGCTGGGCCGCTCAGGGTATCGATTTGAATGGTATTCAAAAAAATCTGGTGGCAGAATGTGGGGTGCATCTCACCTATATGGAGGTGCGTTTTTTATTGCTTGACCATGGCATAGAGATTGCTCACCCCCAAGAGGCTCCCGCCCCGGCTCCTGCACCCGCCCCGCAGCCGGAGCCTGCTGCTCAGCCCACACCGGCACCTGCTGCCGACCCCATGACCGGGGCTGCTCCCGTGAAACCCACCATGAGTTTGGATGATATCCAGATTCCCGGTACCATTCTCAGTGGTAAGTGTGAGTTCCCCTCCGGTACCAAAGTAGCATGGCAAATTGACCAAATGGGGCAGCTTAATTGCTCCCAGCTCTCCGGCACCATGA
Source organism: Akkermansia sp. (assembly GCA_017549485.1). Lineage (GTDB taxonomy): Bacteria > Verrucomicrobiota > Verrucomicrobiia > Verrucomicrobiales > Akkermansiaceae > Akkermansia. The sequence continues at coordinate 392 of JAFYUT010000051.1, read as the reverse complement.
CCCAAGAGGAGCAGCAGGCTTTTGTGTTTGAGCTGCGCCAAATTCTCAGCAAAATGTAAATAGCCCACACAAGTTTCATTAAGAAAACGCCCGTCTTTTTCGCCCCTGCACATGCGAGCGTAGCGAGCTATCATGCAAGCGGCGTTCAGCCGCGCGCAGTATGTCAACAATCTTTCAGTCGTTTACGACTGACGAATTCATGAGCCCGCGTCCGTGGGCGACATATAATAGCCGGGGGTGGAGCGAGACGAAGCGGCAGCAAGGCGAGCGCAACCCCCGGAAACAGATGAGATGACAGGAACCCTGGGTGGCATAAAGCAACGCAACAGATTGAAACAATGCATTATACCACCCCGCCATGCGGCGGGGTTCTGATAATTTTTTGGGGGGCT
>JAFYUT010000050.1 GCA_017549485.1 Akkermansia sp. | reverse complement strand
TACCACCCTGAGCGCGGGGGGCAGGGCGCCCGCACCCCCAATGCCAAGTACGGGGTTATTGAGGAGACCGATTTTTGGTATCGCTACGCCATTTACATGAAGCAAGAGATTGAGGCAGCCGGGTATCAATGCCTTATCTGCAACCGTGGCGATATGCCTACCGACAAAAAATTGGCGGCGGCTGCACAGAAAGCGGGGGTACACCATGTAAAAACACCTGTGCCCACAGGGGTTTACCGCTCCAAGCACCACCCGCGCCGCATGGCCGTGGGTATGCTCAGCACCAATTACGCTTTGGATCAAAAACCCGCCGCCGTCATTTTCCTGCACCACAACAGCAACTCTGCCAAGTGGCTTGTTTGCAATAAAGGTGCTTTTTATTGCAATGAGGTAGGTATCAAAATGGCCAACATCATGGCACAGGTGATAGATGAAGAGCTGCTCAACTACGGGTTGCCCAACAATAATCAGCCTTGCGGCGTGGTGCTGCGCAACAATGGCCGCCTTGGCGGTGGAGACTGGCTGAATGCCTGCAATGAATCATACGTGCCCGCCCTGATTACCGAGGTTACCTACCTCTCCAACCCCGAGCACGCTCAGTTTTTGTCCAAGCATGATAACGCCGTTAAATATGCCCGCACCCTTGGTAAGGGCGTAGTCAAATTCCTCAAACAGCGTTAAGCGGTAAGGGGGAGGGGCTCCCTATTGCTGCGGTGCCTGTTGTTTCAGAAACTCCTGCACCCCATTTACGGGGTAAAGCATATCATTATTCAAGAAAAGCCGCATCTCTTTGCAGGCATAATGCAGTATCTCTTGCTCCGTTTCATCGGGGCGTTCGCGGTACAGCTCTTCAACACTGAGCGCCTCGTGTGCCGGTACCTCTATTTTATGTTGCAGCACAAAGAGTAAAAAGCGCAGCGCCGGCACGCGGTTGTCGGGGGATTGCCACAGCTCGCGGCCCAGTTTCCATGCGGCTTGTTCGCCCCCGCGTGTGCGGCATAAGTTATAGAAGAGGAACCGGCGGTAATGGCTCGGGGCTCCCAATTGCAGGGCCTTCGCCATGGCGGCCGAGGCTTTGCTGAATTGCGGGCGGCGGAATATGTTGCCGTATTGTTCTGCCAATGCCAAGTGTAAGCGCCAGTTGTCGGGGTTGTTGGCAATGCCTTGCAGCAAAAACTTTTCACCGCGGTTGATATATTCTCTCGTGGCCGCCAAGCGGTCGGCGCGCGTACGGGTAGAGTCTGCCGCAATGTGGCCGGCGGCATTATCCGTCATGTCATACGCCGCGTTAATCCAATAATTGATACGGCGGGGGGCCAGAGTAGTGGCGCTCTCCCAGCGGCGCATTACACGTGGCCAGTCATGCTTGCTCCAGGCATCGGTGGCATCAAGTGTCAGTACCTCGGCAACCAAAGAGCGCAGGCCTCCCAACGTGAAAAAGCCCAGTTGTTGAGAGAGGGCATCTTGGCGGTCTATGTTAACGGGCGGTGGTTGCAGGCTGTTGGCCTGCTGGCGCTGAAACACAGACCCTGTGGCAAGAGAGAGCAGGGCACCACCGGCTACAAGCCCACCCATGGCGGCGGCGTAATGCAGCAGCTTGCGGAGCATGTGGCGGCGGTGCGATTTCATGAGCGTTTCTTACATGGATAAACGGGCGCGAATATCGGCGGCCAGTTGTTCCCATTCGGGTACAGGGGCAGATACCGCGTGGGCCAAGGCCAGCGGGGTTCCCCAAATGGCTTCGTATTCTACGGGGCGGCGGCGGTTGTAGTCTACGGCGCTGCTGGGTATAAAATCTCCCATGGCAGCGGTGCTGTCCATTTGGCGGGTTACAATTTCTGCCGGTAGGGGGAATCCTCGCAGCTCTGCGGTGCGGCACACCTCTTGCATGATATTGCGGGCGCGCTGCACCTCTTGCGGCATGGTAAAGAGGGTGCGAATACTGATACCGCCATGGGCTAAACACAGCCCGTTGAACGGGATATTCCAAGAAAGCTTGCACCACAAAATCTGCTCTGCATGCATGAAACAAGAGGTTTTAACAGGCGTGCCTTCAAACAGCGCGGCCAGTGCCTGTGCTTCTTTCAGCCCCTCCTCGCTCGGTACATACGGGGCAAATTGAATGTCGCCCTTCTCCAAATGATTGACGGTGCCGGGCTCATCCATCATGACGCACACAAAACACAGGCCGATGAAGACTCGCTCAGCCGGTACTACCCGAGCCAGTGCATCTGCATTACCCATTCCGTTCTGGAATGTCAGCACGCGTGTGTCGGCGTGCAATAAGGGGGGCAGTGCTTGAGCAAGTAGGGCGTTGCAGGTGGTTTTCCAGCACACGATGACCAAATCCACCGGCCCGCATTCCTCGGGTGTGCGGGCAATGTGTGGCCGGGGTAAGTGAACATCCCCGAAAATGCTGTTGATGTGCAGCCCCTGCGCCTTCACGGGCTCATACGCCGAGCGCATGATGAACGTGACACGGTGCCCGGCTTGTGCCAGTCTGGCCCCGTAGTAGCACCCCAACGCGCCTGCTCCCAATATGGCAATGTTCATGCCCTTTATCCTAGCATCTTGCCACGCCGCACGCAAACTCAAATTGAGTCTGTTTATCCCATTTTTACCTGTGCCGGTATCGTTTATACCCCCTTATTACACAAATTTACCCGTTAAGGCACATTTTTGCCTTGCCTTATGCCACAGAATGAGTTATTAAAAGTGCACTTCATTTAAATTCCGGGGTGGTTCGCCATCCCTACAAATATCAACAGAAAATGGGTCAACAACACCGTAAGGAAACGAAGCGCCGCCGCCGCAGCGCCTATATCAAGCGTCAGAAAGAAATCGCCAAGAACAGCGCTAACACTGTTCCTGTGCAGCTGGCTACCAAGGTAGTCAAGGCAGATGCCGAGCCTGCCAAGAAGGCTCCTGCCAAGAAGAAGTCTGCTGAGGCTTAATTCCCTCTCCCTTTCTGTGGAGAAATTCATCAATCAACAGGCGACTCTGCTTAAAACAGAGTCGCCTGTTGATTTTATCATGCGAACACCGTGAGCAATCATGCAAGCGACGAAGCCGCGCGCAGTTTGTACTCCCCCTTAAGGCGAACCCTCCTGAAAACATCAACTGCACCGTTGTTCAATCATTGAAGGCGGGCAAATTGCAGGTGCATCCAGTCGTAATCACACTCACGGCCCAGTGATACGGCACCGTGGCGCTCCCAAATCTCCCACCATTTGTTACAGTCGGGGTGAGAGAGGGAGGCGCGTGGCGCTTTGTAATGCAGGGCATTGGCTGAGGGGGAGAAATCCAGCGCAATTCCCCAAGCATGCATGGAGAGCGCGGCCCCGCTGCTAGTGGAACGGTAGTTATATGAGCCCCCGTACACATCCAATCCCAATCGCCGTATGGTTTCTTGCCCATAGGCGGCAAGCACCTCCGCCAACGCCTCTTGCACATGTTTGGCTATCAGCCGGTGCACCCTGATACTGCGCACGGCTTTTCCCTCATAATAAAGTGGGTAGGGTGGGGTGAGCGGTACCAAATCAGCCTCACATCCGGCGCGCCCGAATATGCTGGTGCCGCGCCTTACCTCGGCTTGGGTAGGCCATGTCGGCACGCGTGGCAGCCCTAATTTATCATGAATGGCTCTCACCGTGCGCGGGCCGATGATACCATCGGGCTCTACCCCCACATGTTTCTGAATAGCAATAATATCAGTTTTCATGGCGGTCGGTAGCTCGGGTAATGTGGTTGAGGTGCTCCAGTGCCTGCAAGCGGGCATCCATACTGCGCAGCACATCTACGGTATGCGCCGCCGTGGCGGATTGCGCCTCCGACAAGCGCCTGAAATCATTGTACACAAAGCACATCAGCGCTATGCCCACAAAGGTGATAATTTCTCGCGTGTATTCACGCACCAAGTTCAGGTATTCTTTAAACGGTTTGCACATACCCTCCCTATACGCCGGAAGGTGCGCCTTGACAAGCAAGACGCACCTTCCGCAGGCACTTTTCACACCCCCTTGAGCCGTGCGGCCGTGGGAGCGTGCCGTTCTTTTTGAAAATTAAGCAGCCGGTGTTGCGGCCGGGGCAGGGGCGGGAGCCGGGGCCGGCGTGGTAGCAGGCTTGGTCTCCTCTGCCTTCTTCTCAGCAGGCTTTTCCGTGGGCTCGGGGGTGGCGTAGTATACCTCGCCATCCAGAGAAGCACGGTAACGTCCACCGGAAAGGATGGTAATGCCGATAGTCTTGCCCATGTATGCGGGCGGCGGCGTTACCTTATAGCGGCGCAGCTCGGGGGCACCGGGTTGATCGGGGTCACGCACCACCACAGTGAGTTGCCCGGCGATGGGGCGCGGCTCGGCAGGCTGCGTGCTGATTTTCTGCCCGGCGTACATAGAGGCCACGGGGAAGATGTTGTCAGAGTCATCGTGCATCTCAATAAAGATGCGCCCATTGGTGGCATTGCTTACCTGCACGGCATAGCCGGCGCTGCCGTCTGCGGCAGGCTGGTTGGGCATGTAGGCCGGCTGGGCGGGCATGTACGGGTTAACTGCGGGTTGGTTGATAACCGGATATACCGGATTCACGGCAGTAGTGGGGGCGACGACGGACTGCTCGGGGTATACCGGCAGCTGGGGCTCAATCTGAGGCTGTGTTGCGGGCACTGTTTGCCCGGTATAGGCCGCTACCTGCTCTTCAAACGCTGCATCGGTGTCAGTAGCATGCGTGTTCACCGCACCTTGACCCGGCAGGGCAAGGTATTGACGGTGGGCAGGGTTCTCCTTCGGCGGCAGGGTGCCGTGCATGGTGCCATACGGTACCACTTGGGTGCATGCGGACAATGCCAAAACGGCTCCTGTTACGAATATGAGATAGCTCTTCATCAGCGGCATCTTAACACTTTTTGCTCCTGCTGGCAAGAGTTTATGTTTATTTTTTATGAAAAATTAACGTTTTTTTACTGATATGGCAGTTATTTTGCTTGCCTTGGCGGGGGCTTTCTGGTAGAATGGCGCGCCCCCTGACGGGGGGCTTTTACGGCTCACGCCGTATGGTTAAATCATCAATCGTCAGTTAATTTATTATGAAAGAACTCAAAGGTGCATGCATCATCGGCCAGTCCGGCGGCCCTACCGCTGTGATTAACGCCAGCGTTCTCGGCGCCGTTAAGGCCGCTCTCAACGCCCCCCAGATTACTCGCGTCTACGGTGCCGCTCACGGTATCACCGGCGTGCTCAATCAGCAGCTTTACGATATGGGTATGGAAGACCCCGCTGAGCTTGAGCTCCTCAAGTTCACCCCCTCTTCCGCCCTCGGTACTTGCCGTTACAAAATGAAGGACCCCGATGTGGATCCCACCGATTACGAGAAGATTCTTGAGACCTTCCGCAAGTACGACGTCCGCTACTTCTTCTACAACGGTGGTAACGACTCCATGGACACCTGCAACAAGATTTCCAAGTTCATGCAGAAGTCCGGTTACGAGTGCCGCGTCATGGGCATTCCCAAGACGATTGACAACGACCTCTTCGGTACCGACCACTGCCCCGGTTTCGCCTCTGCTGCCAAGTACATCGCTACTTCCTGCATGGAGGTTCAGCACGACGCTTCCTGCTACGACACCGGCATGATCACCATCATCGAGGTAATGGGTCGCAACGCCGGTTGGCTTACCGCTGCCTCCGCTTTGGCTACATACGCCGGTGCCGGTCCCGACCTCATCTACTTGCCCGAGGTAGACTTTGATATGGACACCTTCTTGGCAGACGTAGAGAAGCGTTACAACGCTACCGGTAAGTGCTTGGTAGTTGTGTCCGAAGGTATTCATGACAAAGACGGCAACTTCATCTCCCAAGCCAAAACCAACAGCAACGACGGTTTCGGCCACGCCCAGTTGGGTGGCCTTGCCAACAAGCTTGCAGAGGTAGTGCGCTCCCGCGTT
>JAFYUT010000049.1 GCA_017549485.1 Akkermansia sp. | reverse complement strand
CCACGCCCCCCACACTGCTGCCGCAGGCAGCAATTTCACCGGCTCGCAGAGCCGATTTCACCCGGCGGGAGCCGGATTTCACTCTGCCCATGCGGGCAGAATTTCATGTTCTGAGCCTCGCCGCAGGGCGAGGCGGTATAGGGTAGCCGGGCGGTGAAGCTGCGTTAGCAGCGGAACCCCCGGTAGCCCCCCAAAAAAATTATCAGAACCCCGTGCAAATGGGGTGGTATAATGCGTTGTTTCAATCTGTTGCGTCGCTTTATGCCACCCCTCCGGGGTTCCAGTCATCTCATCTGTTTCCGGGGGTTGCGCTGCTGACGCAGCTCCACCCCCGGCTATTATATGTCGCCCACTGACGTGGGCTCATGGATTCGTCAGTCGTAAACGACTGAGTTCATAGTGACAAACTGCGCGCGGCTGAACGCCGCTTGCATGAGAGCTCGCTGCGCTCGCATGATAGCGGGGCATGATAGTTTGACGTAATAGCTCGCTGCGCTCGCATGATTGAGCAAGGCCAAGGGTCAGAGACGCAGCAATTCTATCAGCTCGGTGTTGCCGTTTTCGGTGGCAAAATGGTAGGCAGCGTTGTTCATGGTGTCGCGCAGGGTTTTATCAGCCCCGGCGTTGAGCAGCAGGCGTGCTGTTTCAACTTGCCCCTGATACGCTGCTTGCATGAGGGGGGTAATCCCCATAACATCTGCCGTATTGGGGTTGGCCTTGTTCTCCAACAGGTAGATGATAACCTCCGTTTGGTTGGTCATTACGGCGGCATATAAGGCGGTGTAGCCTGCTACGTCTCGTGTTTCTATATCTGCACCCTCGGCAAGCAATTGTTTGACGGTATCAAGCTGGCCTTTTTCGGCGGCTTGAATGAGGGGGTATGCTTGCTCCGGGGCGGCTTGTGATAAGGAGTCCAATATCAGCTGAATGTCCGGGTCCTTCGGCAGTACCACGGGGGTAGGCTCGGGCTCTGCCACGGTGGGTTGCTCAGGTTCGGCGGGTGTCGGCTCGGGCTCTGCCACGGCGGGTTGCTCGGGTTCGGCGGGTGTAGGCTCGGGCTCTGCTACGGTGGGTAGCTCAGGTTCTGCCGGTGTAGGTTCGGGCTCTGCCACGGTAGGCAGCTCAGGTTCAACCGGTGTAGGCTCGGGCTCTGCCACGGTAGGCAGCTCAGGTTCAACCGGTGTAGGTTCTGGCTCTGCCACGGTGGGCAGCTCAGGCTCTGCCGGTGTAGGCTCAGGCTCTGCCACGGTGGATTGCTCAGACTCGGCGGGCTGAGGTGCTACAACAGCAGGCTGTTCAGGTTGTGCCTCAGTTTTGGCATCCAATATTTTGCGGCTTATGTACAGCGAGGTAATGAGCGACATAATAACTGCCGCCAAAACGAGAGAAATACCGTAAATGAGAAGCCTGCGTTTCATGATACCCGATAGATTTTTGCGCAGTCATCATACCATACGGTATGGACTGCCTGCAAGTTTATTCCGCCTTGTCGGCTGAATCTTGCGGTTTATTTTTGGGGCGAGTCATGTACTTCATAATGGCATACAGCACAATCAGCAGCAGGACACCCAGCACAATGAGGTGAGACTCTGCCTTGATGGCGGCAATCAGCTCCTCAGGCGAATCAAGCAGGGCGGGGTTATTGCGACCCACTTTGTCACCGAACCAAGCCAACACCCAACACCAAATAGCTGAGCCTGTGATGGTGGATATGCTGAACTTGAGGAAGTTTACCCTGGCCATGCCGGCAGGAATGGAAATAAGGTGACGAATGACCGGCAGGAATCGGGAGAAGAAGATACCCCCGGTGGCATAGGTGCGCATAAACTCCTCTGCCTTTTCTACCTTGTGCTTGGGCATGAAGAAATACTTGCCGAACTTGTAAATGAACGGGCGGCCTGCCCACAAGGCGGTGTAGTACATAATGACGGAGCCCACGTAAGAGCCAACGGTGCCGGCAATCACCACACCCCAAAAATTCATGTTGCTACCGGGCATGGCAGCCAATATGGCGGCAGGCGGCACAACTACCTCGCTCGGTACCGGGATGATGGAGCTTTCCATCGCCATCAGAATGATTACACCCAAGTATTCCCAGGCTTTCACCCACTCCATCCATATAACAATCAAGTCGTGCATGCAGGCATTATGCACATAAAGGCTTTTCAGGCAAGCAAAATCACCGATTCTTTACTTTTTGGTAAAGAACGCGCGTTGTTTATCAGAGATTGGCAGCCCGGCCAGCTCCATGGCGCGCAGCATTTCTTCCCACAGTTCGCGGCGTTCGGCCAAGTCGTTGGTTCGCAACAAGTAGCTGGGGTGGTGGGTTACGATGACCGGTATGCCGCAGAATTGCCCGCCACTGCGTCTGTAATCTGCCAGCGGTAATTCCCCGCGTTGCAGCAAACCGCGCGCGGCTACAATGCCCAGTGCCACAATGACACGCGGCTGCACCAGGCGGATCTCCAGCTCTACCACGGAGGCTGAAAAACGGATTTCTTTTTCGGAGGGGGCGCGGTTGTTTGTGGTTTGGCGCGGCATGGAGGGCCTGAACTTGACCAAATGCGTGGTGTACACATCCTCTCGCGAAAGCCCCATGGCTTTAAGTATACCGTTGAGCTTTTCTCCGGCCTCGCCGCTGAAGGGGCGCCCCGCGCGCTCATCGTAATAATTGGGGGCATCTCCCACAAACATGATGGCTGCTTGCCGGTTGCCCTCGCCGAATACCACTTTTTCTCGCAGGGTACCCAGCTCCCGCAGGGGGCGCCAAGTGGGTAACATGCGCTCCGTATTGGCCCATACCTCTGCCGCATTGCTGCCACCAGGGCGGAAAAACGGTACTTCTTCTTCGCGGAATCCGCGGTCGGCCTCGGTGGGGGAATCGGTATCTCGCAGGGCCGAGCGCAAATCGCTGATACCCTCTGCGGCATCGGGCTGTGCGGCAGCGGGGGCCGTAACCTCTGCCGCCGTGGGGGGCGCTATGGCCGGGGCCATCGCGGGAGGGAGGGACTGCGCTACAACCGGTTTGCTCACGCCGCGGCGGGCGGCCAGCATCCACTTACGCAGAATCCCGCGTGCCGATTCATCGACAGAGAGGCGCTCCACCCCCTCATCTTGCAGGGCGTGCAGGTAATGGAGCACCAGTTCTGTCGTTGTCATGTGTAAATTATTCGTTGTCAGCGAGCGAGAAAGAGCCATCGCCCGTTGCAATAACGGCGCCGTCGGCCTGTCTGCTCTCGTATGAGTATACTCCCTCATCGCTGTCCGTAAAGGTCAAGCGATAAACGTGTGTTTCTGCGCCCCCGTTCACCGTTTCGGTCACACTGGCTTTAGTGTCTGAGGTGCGTTCATATTTAAACAAAGAAGCAGAATCTTTGCAAGCGTTATCTGAGGTAAAGCAGAGGGATTTCTCTACCTTTTCACTACCGGTGGCCACGCGTGACTCACCGTTTATTGCCAGTGTATGCCCGTTGAGTGTCTCAGGTGCGCCACTGCTGAATACATTGCTGAGGCTTTGAATACCATTGCTTGTCGTTTTTACCAGTGCATCGGCTCCTGCCACGGCACCGCTTGCGGCTACCAGGGTAGATGTGATGCATGAGCTGAGCATCATGGCGCTGATTCCGACTATCATGTAGGCTGTGGTTTTCTTATTCATGCGCGCGCCATTATACAGTATAACTTTTATTTGTCAATATTTATTAATAAATAGCGATTTTGTAACTAATCGAAAGAGCTTGATTAAGATAGGCGATTATGCTATAAGAACACTATGCGAACATTTTGCCGACACCTCATCTCCGCCCTGAGTGTTACCGTTTTGTTGAACAGCTGCTATTTCAACTCCACGGCCCGACTTGTGGACAAAGCCTGTTATGAGGCACAGGCTAACACCGCGGATTTGAACACTGCACCCAACCCGGTGGTGTATTACGATGGCAACCATTATTACGTGGAGCTGCCGCGTTATCGCTATGGAGAACCGCTGCGTATTCAATACTCCGTATTCGATGAGACGGCGCTTGATGATGCCGTGATGGAAAAACGCGGGGATGCCATGTTCCTGATTTCGGAATCATTCGCCGAATACCTGACCGGGCAAGGCGGCAAAGAAAAAGTGAGCAGCATCTTGCAGGAGGTGCCGAATGGTGATGATATCAAAAAGCGCAGCCAACGGATTCCGGTTGTAAAAAAAGCAGCGGAACGAACGGTGTATTATACGTACCGGTCACCCAACGCCAGCTGGTTGTATGCCGCCGTACCCTTTAACTGGCTGTTGGTAGATTTGCCCGTTACCGTGGTGGAAAACGGGGCTATTGCAGCAGGCGTTGCCGCTTTCTTTTGGTTGATACTGGAAGCCGATGACGATGAGTGTGATGATTGTTGCCCGCATCACCACCACCATCATCATTATTAATCAAATTACTATACCTAAAAGTTACAAGAATTAAACCGTTATGGTTGACAATTGCGCTCTACATGGGTAAAATGGTGTTACGTAAATGATACGCATGTACACATGGGCGCAAATATTGCTGGCTCTGCTGGTATTGCCGGCAGTGGCTATGGGCGGGGCGTTGTGTGTGTGTGCCTGCCATCATGAGGTTGTATACAGTGGCGAGAGTTGCGGCTGCGGGCACGGGCATGTGCACGAGGGCGAAGAACAAAAACCGCAGCCGGCAGAACACCACTGCACACATGTTGAAAATGAGATGCAGCCGGTACCGGGGGAGATTCAGGTGCCCCTTTTTGATTGGGTAGAGGCCGTAACGGTCGAGACGCCGAATTTCCGCCGAGGGCTGAGCCGTATGCACAGCTTGGTAGCACTCAGTTTGGAGCATGCGGGGCTATGGGAGCCCCCGGATACGCGGTTGCGTCCGTTGCGGATTTAAAGAAAAGGTGTAATCCGGAAGCGTCGGCCCAGTATTCGGCCTGCGGTGGGGCGGCGTTTTTTTCGTTTTATGTAACGCGGGCATCAGATTTTTACACCATATATTATACTCAAGACAAATGAGAAAACATATTTATACGGCAGCCCTGAGCGCCGCAGTATTAAGTAGTTGTATTTCATACCAAGAAGCTCCGGTAGATTTATCTCGGGACTCTGCGGAGTGGGCGCAGGTGTCTGTTACCATGTGTAAGGGCGGGTACCTGAACCGCGAGCAAATGATTAAAACAGGTCTGTTGCTTAACCGAGAACTCAATCAGGCACGCCTGAAAGTGGCCAAAAGCACCTCGGTTGCCGAGTTTGCCGGGCTGTGGGAAGACCCCTCCGTTTCTTTTGAATTAGAACGCGTTTTCGGTGAGAATATCACCAACAACGCAATCTCCCCGAGCTTGACTCTGCCGGTAACGGGGCTGCCCCGGTTGGCGGAAAAAATCGCAGAGCAGTACAAGGAAAGCGATTACCGCGAGATGCAGGCAACCGAGCGTAATTACCTGACGGATTTGGAGAACCTGCGCCACCGCATTATGGTGACTCATGCCAAGCTGCATGTCATGCAACACCGCTTGGCCGTCATGCAAGAGGAGCAGAAGAAAATAGACCGCTTGCATGAACTGGGTGAGGTGGATTTCGGTGCGTTTCAAGTGGCGACTCAGCGTTTGAATGATACCCGCCGTGAGCAAATGGAGCTGGAGACAGAGCACCTGCGCCAACGCAATGAATTGATTGAAATGCTGGGGCTGCACCCCGCTGTGGGTGAGATTGAACTGAGTGGGCATTTGCCGGATGGTGTGCCGGGCTTGGTGGGGGCTCCCTCGGCGGATGCCTTGCTGGCTTCTCCCTCTCTGCTGGCGCAGATGGCGGCCTATGGGGCATCGGAAACTGAGCTGCGGGCTGAGATTCGCAAGCAATATCCCGAGCTGTCGCTCACCCCGCTGTATGCGCGAGATGGTGGCAATGACAAGGTAAGTATCGGGGTGTCGCTTCCCCTGCCGGTGTGGAACCGCAACCGCGAGGCCATTGCCCGCGCCACGGGCGACCGCTCCCTCAAGCAGGCCGAGCTTATCACCGAATGGCGGCGCTTGGTGCAGCAGGCTTCCCTGTTGGATAAGGAACAACAATTGCTGCGTCGTCATTGCGCTACTGAGTATGAGCGCTTGCATGAGTTGGAGGCAGCCGCCGCACAGCAAGAAAAATTGTTCAATTTGGGTGAAACCTCCATTCTGGAATTGGCAGAGTCTCGCCATGTGGCCTATGAGCGCCGCTTGGCGTATTTGGACTGCCTCTCGGAGCTATTGGTAGCCCGCTGCAAACTTCAATATCTGAACCCCTCTTATAATAAGCAATGAAAATTTCACGTATTACCCCTTTTCTCTTTTCCATGACCGCCTCCTGCATGCTCAGCCATGCAGAAGAACACGTACACGGCCCCGGTTGCAGCCATGACCACGCCGCCGAAACCAAGGCCGAGGAACACGTACACGGCCCCGGATGTAGCCACGACCACGCCGCTGAGCCCAAGGCTGAGGAGCATGTACACGGCCCCGGATGCAGCCACGACCACGCTGCTGAAACTAAGACCGAGGAACACGTACACGGCCCCGGTTGCAGCCACGACCACGTCGGCCACAGCCACGCACCGGGAGAAACATGCAGCGGTGGAGATGCCATCATTGTAGAGGCCGATGCCCGAGCTCGTGATCTTGTGAACATGCGCATTGAAACCGTGCCGGCTGCCTCCGATGTATTGGTGCACTCACTGTACGGATATCTCACCACCCCCGACCACGCCATGCAGACCTATGCTCTGCCTTGCGGAGGGCGTATCACACTTCACGTCAAATCTGCCCAGCAGGTCAAAAAAGGAGACTTGCTCTACTCCCTGCAAAGCCCGGATATCATGGAGCAGCAGGCCGAGGTGATTCGTATCAATGCCGCGCTTCAACGCTGTGAGGCTGAGATTGCCACGCTGGAGTCTCGCATTGCCGAGCTCTCTGCCGCCGGCACCCGCAATAAAGATTTAGAGGTTGAACTGGCCAATAAGAAAGCTGAGCACGCCCAGCAGCAACATGAGTTCACCGCCGTGCAAACACGCCTGCGCATGCTCACATTGGGCGGTACCTTGTCAGAGAAAGACTCCCTCACCGTGCTTGAGGTGCGCGCCGAGGCCGATGGCACCGTGCGCAACGTGGGTGTTACCCAAGGTAGTTGGGGGGAGCAGGGCGCTCCCGTGGTATCCATGAGCAATGTGCAGGAGATGGAGATTGCCACCACCATTTACGGCTCAGATGTACCTCAATTCACCACGATTCGGGCTACTATCCCCACCGGCCGAGAACAACAGGCTGTGGCCGGTACTTGGCGATTGGCTGAGGAGGTGGACGCCGCCACGCGCACGCGCGAACTCTATTTCAACCCCACTGCTATTCCTGCCGGTGTACAGCCCGGGCAGCTTTGCCGTTTGGACCTCTACAACGCCGGGAATTCTCACGGCATGGTGTCTATACCTGATACGGCTGTGGTTAAAGTTGGGGTAGACGACGTTGTGTTCGTTGAGATTGCCGAAGGTAAGTTTGCCATGGTTAAGGTGCATGCCGGTACCAGCCGCCGTGGTATGACGCCGGTGGCGGGGCTTACCCCCGGACAAAAAATTGTGGTGAAAGGTGGCTACGAGCTCAAATACCTTATCCCCGGTGATGGGCAGGCCAAAAAGGCAGGGCATTTCCATGCCGATGGCGTTTTCCACGAGGGTGAAGACCATTAATAAGAGGATGCACATCAGATGATTGTTCAGTCATGAATGCATTGATATCATTCTGTCTTAAAAACCGCATCACCGTGGTGCTTATCTCGCTGATTTTGGCAGCGGTGAGCGCCTTTGTGGTGGCTACTCTGCCGGTGGACGTGTTCCCCGAGCTCAAGCAGCCGCGCGTTACCATCCAAACCGAGGCCGGCGGCCTCTCTGCCGAGGAGGTAGAGCAGTACATCTCCATCCCGCTGGAGTCTGCCATGCAGGGTACGCCCGGGGTGCGCAATGTGGCCTCCTCTTCCGGTGGTGGCCTCTCCTTTGTGTGGGTAGATTTTGATTGGGGTACGGATATTTATTTGGCTCGTCAAATTGTGTCCGAGCGCTTGGCGACGGTGCGTGAATCATTGCCTGAGCAGGCAGAAACCGAGATGGCTCCCATTGTCTCCGTGACGGGTGAAATTATGGTGATTGCCATACAGGGCGATGAAACCGCCGACCCGCTGGAGGTACGCCGTGTGGGTGAGTTTGAGCTGCGTAATCGCTTATTGGCCATCCCCGGGGTGGGGCAGGTGACGGTGCTGGGTGGGCGCTTGCCCGAGTACCAGGTGGCTTACGACCCTGAAAAAATGCGCCAAGCCGGTGTCAGTTTCGCCGACCTGAAAAACACGGTAGAGTCCGCACAAAGCAGTATCCCCGCCGGCTATCTGGAAGATGTGGCCGGCGTAGAATTGCCCGTGCAGCAAAATACCCGTGCCTTTACCCCCGAGCACCTCAAACGCGCCATTGTAACAGACCACCCCACCGATGGTGTGGTGCGCTTGGAGGATGTGGCAGAGGTGAAGATAGATGGCGCCCCGCGCCGTGGTAATGCCGGCTATGGCCGTGCCGGTAGTTTGGCCGGCGGTGAGGCCGTGGTGTTGTCGGTGCAGAAAGTGCCCGGTGCCAACACGCTTGAGCTGACGTACGCCGTAGATGCCGCCGTGAAAGAGTTTGAGAAAAGCCGCTTACCGGCCAACATGAAATTGTATGCAGATGGCTACCGCCAGGCCGATTTCATTGAGCTTTCTCTGGAGAACGGTAAAGAAACCCTCTTGATTGCCGGTGCGGTGGTCGTGTTGGTTATTCTGCTTACCTTGCTCAACTTCCGCACCGCCATTATTACTCTGGTGTGCATGCCGCTTTCCGTGTTGTTCGGTATGGCGCTTTTCCCCATTTTCGGGTTGGGTGTCAATATCATGACCTTGGGTGGTTTGGCCGTGGCAGTGGGTGATGTGGTAGACAATGCCATCATCTTTGTTGAAATTGCGTGGCGTAGTCTGAGCCGCAATGCCGCTAAACCCAAGGAAAAGCAGAAGAGCCGCTACCGCGTGCTCATGGATGCCAAGAAAGAGATTGTCAGCTCCATCAGCTACTCCTCCGTCATTATTCTGCTGGTGTTTGCGCCGTTGCTGTTCCTCAGCGGTATCGAGGGGCAATTCTACCGCCCGCTCGGTATCTCATACATGCTGGCATTGGCGGCATCGCTGCTGGTGTCTCTCACCCTTATTCCCACGCTGTGCATTATATGGTTCAAGCCCGGGAAAAAACAAACCACGGATGGCGACTCCTCTACGGCCCGCTTCATCAAGCGGGTGTATGCGCCGATTCTCAACTTCTGCTTGGCTTGGCCCAAGAGTGTGTTCTGCGCCTTGCTGGCCCTTACGGGAGCTTCGCTGTGGTTGGGCAGTACATACGGTACCAGTTTCTTGCCGCCGTTTAATGAAGACTGCTACACCCTCTTTGTGAATGCCGTGCCCGGTACCTCGCTTGAGGAAACGGAGCGTATCTCTCGCCAAGTCATGAAAGAGATACAGAAAATCGACGGCGTGAAGACCGTGACCCAGCGCACCGGCCGTGCCGAAAATGATGAACACGCCGAGCCTGTGAGCGCCAGTGAGCTGGTGGTGCGTGTAGACTTGAGCAAAGACCAGCGCACCATGCGCGAGCAGTTCAAAGAAGCCATGCGCGGTATACCCGGTGTAAGTGGTATGGTGGGGTTCCCCATTGCTCACCGTATCAGCTCGGCCCTCTCTAATTCCAATTCCGAAATCGCCATCAATATCTTCGGCGATGAGCTCCCGCAAATCCGCGCAGCTGCCAAAAAAGCGGCCGATATCCTCTCTCAGATGCCCGAGGTGGCAGATGCCCGCGCCAACCGAGAGGTGATGGTTGACACCATTCATGTGGACTACAATCGCGAGGTGTTGGCTGCTTACGGTCTCTCCATGGCTGACGCTGCTGAGCAGGTATCTGCCGCGCTCAATGGTATGCAGGTGGGTGAGATTATCCGCAACCTGGACCACTGGGATGTGGTGCTGCGCTTGGATGCCGACCTGCGACAAAGCATGGATGACGTGCGCAACCTTCAGTTGGTAGCTCCCGGTGGCAAGAAAGTACCGCTGGGTGAGGTGGCTCATGTGTACCGCGCTGAGACAACCAACCTCATTTTGCGAGACAACTCCCGCCGCAAGGCCATGATTTCTTGCAACCCCTCGCCGGACTCCAACTTGGGAGACTTGGCCAAAGCCTGCCGAGAAAAGCTGGACCCCGCCATGAACGCCATGGGCTGCACGGTTGAGTATGCCGGCACCATCAAGAGCCGAGAAGCCGCAGGCCAACGCCTGTATGTGCTCAGCGGCATTGTATGTGTGCTGATTGTGCTGTTGCTCTCCAGTTCACTTGGCAGTGTGCGCCGTGCGTTGGTCACCCTCATTAACATTCCGCTGTGTCTTATGGGTGGTATTGTGGCGGTGTTCTTGGCCTCGCCCGATACCCTCAGCTCGGTGTTGAATGGGCAGGGTTATGTGCACCCCATCCTCTCGGTGAGCTCCATTGTAGGCTTTGTCACGGTCATTGGTTTTGCCATTCGCTCCGGGCTTATTTTGCTCAACCGTTACCGCTCTCTTGAGCTGAGCGGCATGACGGTGGAAAATGCCATACGCGCCGGTTCCACGGAGCGTGTGATTCCCATTATGATGACTTCACTCACCACCATTCTCGGTTTGTTGCCGCTTATTTGGGCCAAAGACCAGCCCGGCGGTGAGCTGCTTGCCCCCCTGGCCATTGTGCAGTTCGGTGGCTTGGTGACGGCTACCGTTCTCAATCTGCTGGTGATTCCCGCCACCTGCAAAATATTTGCCCGCTTTATTTCAGCGGCAGAGCAATCTTAACATATCATCACGCTTTCACCGCAGTGATGCGTTTTACAAAACAGCGCCGGCACATGCCGGCGCTGTTTTGTATTCTGAAAGAAATGTTAAAGCTCGAATATTTTTCTTCGGCTGCGTACAATGTCGCCCACGGGATCGGCGTTGGGTTGCTTTTCATATTCGGCATCGTCTCGCTTTTGTTTAGCCTCTTTGGCAATCATGTACGGGGTTTTGCCGTTGTTGTCTTTCGCCTCGGGGTCGGCGCCGTGTTTTACCAAGTCTTTGTACAGGTAGGCTTCTTCGGCAAGGGCTGCGTAGTGCAGTGCCGTTTGTCCCTTATCATCGCGGGCATGAATATCGGCACCATGCTTCAGCAGTAGCTCTATATCGTAGCTGCGTGTGTATGATGCAAACATGAGCGGGGTGCGGCCGTCTGTGGTGCGTGCGTTCGGGTCTAATCCCAATTCCAACAGGTGTTCTACTGCTAAAAAGGCGTGGTTTTTTATGGCCACATGCAGGGCGCTGAGGTGCTCCTGATTGAGGTGGTGTGGGTCAAGCCCTTTAGCTGCCAAATACTTGAGCAGTTGCACATCATTACTTGCGGCGGCGCATTGATACAGATTACTGCCTTGTGCCGTAAGGGCCCGGAGGTTTGCCCCCTCAGAGATTAAGCGGAATACGGTAAGCGCATTGCCCTCTGCCGCGGCAGTGTGCAGCGGGGTAAACCCGCGGTTGTCGGTTGCGTGTATATCAGCCCCCCGTTGTAATAAGAACTCAATGTTGTGGATATTGCCGTGCCCGGCTGCAAGGTGCAGCAGGGTCTCACCATTGGCCGAGCGGTACTGAATATCGGCCCCGGCCTGCAAAAGCAGCTCTAAAGTTGCAGGCGTATTGTAACGTGCGGCGTGATGAATGGCCGTTGTTTGGTCCGTGACGGCTTTCATGTGAACATCGGCCCCGTGTTTCAGCAGTTGCTTGATGATGGCGCGTATGTTCTCTTCGTCATCTGCATTCAACGCCATCATGAGGGGGGTGTATCCGTCATTATCCGTAAGGTTGACGGGAGCCCCCGCCTCGCAGAGCAATTGTATACATGTTACATCGCCCTCTTCTACGGCAAGGTGCAGCAAAGATGCCTCTGTTTTCAGGTTGGGGGTGGTGCCGGCACCGGCCTCCAGCAGTGTTTTCACACAATCGGCATGCCCCCCATACACAGCCATGCTCAGCGCCGTGTGTCCGTCGGGGGTGGTGGCAGATACCGAGGCCCCATGTTCCAGCAACAGTTTGACACAATCGGCATGGCCTCTTTTGGCTGCCTGCATGAGCACCGATTCTGCGTTGTCAGAGGCATCGTTCACGGCTGCCCCGTGTTGTATGAGCATGCGGGCACAGTCCGTGTGCCCGTTCAACACTGCGAGCATCAGCGGTGAAAGCCCCTCTTGGTTGCGAATGACCACTTTGGCCCCGGCCTCCAGCAAGAGTTGCAGGCATTCCGTGTGCCCTTGGCGTGCGGCGAAGCTCAGCGGTGACATGCGGGCATCGTCTCGGGCATTGACCTTAGAGCCTGCGGCCAGCAAGAGCCGCACACAATCTGCCGAGCCCTTGGTGGCGGCAGCCATGAGAGCCGTGGTGCGTTGGCGACGGGTGTAGGAATCTTTGGCGCCGTGCTCCAACAAGAGTTGCAAACACGCACTATTGCCGTTGCGGGCCGCTTGCATGAGTGGGGTGCATTTGTTTTTGTCGGCCAAGGTGGCATCTGCGCCATGCTCCAGGAGCAGTTTGGTACTCTCGGTATTACCGTGTTGTGTGGCCAAAAGCAGCGGGGTGAGGCCATCTGTGTCTTGCGCGTTGACATCGGCCCCGTGCTCCAGCAACAGGCGTATATTGCCCACGCGGTTGTATTGTGCGGCTTTCAACAAAGCGGTGTTGCCATCAAGCGAGCGGGCATTGACATCGGCCCCTTTTTCAAGCAGTAGCCGGAGTGTGTCGGGGTTTTCCATGCAGGCTGCCGCCATAAGGTGGGTGTAGCCCTTGCGGGTGGCTGCCATCAGGTCGGTAGTGGCAGGCAGCAACAGCTCAATGCAGGCGGTATGGTTAATCTCCATGGCCAGCATGAGCGGGGTTTTCTCTTCATGGTGCGCTGCATCAGCCTTTGCACCGGCTGCCAGCAACAGCTGCACGCAATCGGCATGCCCTTGAGATGCCGCTTGGGATAAGGGGGAGGTTGTGGCACCTTGGGCCACGGCATCAGGGCTGGCGCCTGCCTCCAGCAGTAGTTTCACGCATTCCGTATGGCCGCCGTAGGCTGCCAGTTCTAATGCGGTGCCGCCGTGTGGGCTGCGGGTATCTACCGTGGCCCCGTTATTCAGCAGGTAGCGCACGGCCTCTGTATGCCCATATTCAGCCGCATAATGCAGCATATAGTGGGCGCGTTCCTCTTGGGTGTTTTTCTTGGAGCTTTTGGAGACGCGTTTGATTGTGTAATCATCCCACATGTTAAGATTCACCGCAATGCCGGCCTCCACCCCGCGCATGAGAGAGCGGTAACAGTGGTGCTCACAAACAGGCTCAATCAGATTGGCTGCTTCCTTGGGCTTTTCCCAATTCAACGTGGCTCCGGCTTCTTTCAATAAGGCGGAGGTTTCTTTTTGCCCTGCCAGTGTGGCCATCAGCAAGGCGCGGCATGCTTGTTTGTTTTTGTCGGTAATATCGAGGCCATTCAACAGCTGGCGGCAGTGCTCAGTGTGCCCCAACACGGCGGCCACACTGAGATATGGTATGGAGGATGCCTGCTTATACTCGCGTGATAATTGCAGAAGTTTTTTCAGGTCGGTGGGGTCCGGGTTGAGCACAGCATACAAAAGGGCACTCATCGAGTATTCCTTCTCCCACTGCATGACTTGGTAGGTATCGGTAAACTCCGGCAGCGGGCGTACAGGGGAGTCTGCCGCCAAGAAGAAGTTAAAGATACCGCTCTCTTGCAGGGCAGAGATTTCTACATACAGCTCCTCCCCCTGCGTGGCGCGGAAACTGAATCCGCCGTCTATGTGCGGGGCCTCTGCCACCGGGGTGGTGCCTATCTCCATGGCTTCTTGCCCGTTTTTGCGGTAAATGCGGCAGCTGTGGCCGGGGCCGCAAGCGGGCTTAAAACCGGCAGTATAGGTGGCGGTATACGGCGCGGTAAAACGGTACCACACATTGGGAGCCGTGCCGGGGGTGGCATCATGCGTGGCGTGGGCGGTGCTACCCCAGATGCGGGTAAATTTGTTGCCGCAGAACAGTTGTGGCGCGTGCTCCGCACAGGCAAGCAGCTGTATATCCGCAGCTGCGTCGGAGCATTCCATAAAACGTGCCATATAATAGGATAACGGGTACAGCGGCGGCAGCTCCATGGCGTGTTGCGGGGTGTCATTCAACACCGCCGTGGGGGAGCCCTCCCTGTAACCGGCTACCATGGGCAAGGTCATCAGAAAACAACGGCGGTTATCCGTTTGGGCATCGCCTATGTGATAACGTATACCGTCTTTTTCATAGGGAAGGGGAGATGATAGCACGCACAGGTTCTTGAAGGTCTCTTTTTTGCGGCAAAGGTGCTCGCGGGAGTTCTCGTAAGTGAGAATGGTTACGGCTCCTTGCCATTTATCAACGGCCCCGGCGGCAAAGGGATACAGCCCGCGCCACGGTTGGGTATTCTGCGTGGCGCAATGCCCGCCGCCCAGCAGGTGGGCTAACTCATGCGCCGCAACATGAATATGGTTGTTGTCGGGGCTGTTGCTCTGCACCATATCCACCTCGGCCAAGTAGGCATCTTCTTGCGGGTTCGGGTTGTTACCGTAGACAAACTCACCGAACATACCGCTGGTATAGGCTTGCCCATTGGTCTGATAACTGTTCAGCACCCCTAAATCCAGCACTATATCTGCCCGGTATTGCTCTCTCAGAGATTCTACCATGCCTATCTTTTTCAGGGTGGCATCGGGTACACTGTACAGGTGCACCCCTACAATGCGAAACTCGGCATAGTCACTCAGGTCGGAGTTTTGTATCAACGTGTGGATTTGTGATACGGTTTGCTCCCGGAGCTTTTCGGAAGATTGCGATATCTCGTTTAAGTGGTAGGTGTTAATGGCCAGCAGAACATCAACCACGGCTTTGGGAACCGGCGTTTCCCGGGCCGATATATTGATTTTTGCAGCCTCCTGAGCCGGCACGGCCAATGCCGGCAGTATCAGGGTACTCATTACAAGGGGTAGAATGTTGTATTTCATATGCCACATGATAACAAATCACCCATGATAACGCAAGCAGAAAACTCCCTCTTTCGGTTGATGGTAAGTTGAAAGTTGGAAG
The DNA here is from genome assembly GCA_017549485.1 of Akkermansia sp. Lineage (GTDB taxonomy): Bacteria > Verrucomicrobiota > Verrucomicrobiia > Verrucomicrobiales > Akkermansiaceae > Akkermansia. The sequence continues at coordinate 435 of JAFYUT010000049.1, read as the reverse complement.
TGAAGAACGGGGGTGGAGCCGGGAAATTAGCCCGGTGCGTCTCACTGCTGTTCGCATGGGCAGAATTTCACTTCGAGCGTATGTGAGACGAAATCTCCAACTTGTCCATCGCCTGCCACGGCGTAGCCTCACCGTGGCGTAGACGGGTAATTTGTAACTTGGGGACCTCGAAAAACTCCGCCCCCCCACAAATTGGTAGTTGTGGGGGAGCCCCGCGAGCGTTAGCGAGCCGACTTTTTGAGCCCCGTGGGGGCGTCATAGAATAGCCCGGGCGTGGAGCCGCGTAAGCGGCGGAACCCCGGGAAATATGCAAAAAAATAGATGCGAACCCCGCAGGGGTGGCATAATGTTGCGCTTTGAATTAAGGCATTATATGTATTTGCCCCCATATTTAAGCCACGCATTATGTCACCCCTCAACCGGGGTTCCTATTTG
>JAFYUT010000048.1 GCA_017549485.1 Akkermansia sp. | reverse complement strand
GCTATGATATCGGCCTTTTCCCTTATGGCGCATTCCAGAATGGTTTCCTTGTCTACCATCACGCCGAGGTCTGTCTCGGCCTCAACACTCACCAACTTAACGACGGAAAGCCCCAAGGGATTGGGGCGAAAGGGAGAACGCGTAGCAAACACACCCAAGCGCGTATTCCCGCCCAAGCGAGGCGGCCGCACCGTAGGGCTCCACCCCGCAGCTTCATTGCAATGAAATCCCCATATCAACCAAAGATGGCTGAACCCCTCTATACCACGCACACAATCCGGATTACGAAACTCCGGCTCAAATACAATCTCGCTGATAGCGTGAGGGGCAAGATTCCCCTGCCGCGGCACACCGAACTTGTCCGCAAAGAGAGAACGGATGTGCGCTATGGGTTTCATGGTTTCTCTACCCCGAAGAAATCCTTCATCACCTGTTCATACACCCCGCGCTTGAACGCAGGCAAGGCCCCGAAATCAAAATCCGCAGGCTGCACCCACTTGTAAGCGCGAAACTCCTTGTTATCCAACCAAGGTTCAGCCTTATCGCTGTGCATAAGGCAAAGGAAGTAATACTGCTCTTGGCCGGCGTACGGGATACCACGCTTACGCAACACACGCTCACGCTCAGCGGGCGGGTAATCATAACGGTAGGGGCCGTGCTCTGCTATCACATTGTATTCATTGGGGCGAAAACCGGTTTCTTCCATACCCTCTCGGCAGGCAGCGCTCATGGGAGATTCTCCTTTTTTAATACCCCCTTGCGGGAACTGCCAGGCCCCCAAAGGCTTAACACGTTCGCACACCAATACCGTGCCATCAGCGCGTTGATAAATGATAGCAGCGTTCGGGCGATATAGTTCCGTTGTTTGTGGCATATCTGTGTGTTTGCCGCAATATAACACAGCAACAGCCCTTTGGCAAGCTTGATTTTACGCATCGTTTCAGTCAATCAACTTGAGCGTTGACACCTCTCTGTCCGGGGTGTAATATGGGGAGTATATGAAAGAGAGCGGTTTGGAGGGTTACGAGTATTTTGCCTATATAAGCTATTGAATACTTTCAATCACTTAAGAAGTGATTGTGCTTGTTTACGAACAAACTGAACAAAGTATTGTAAAGGCTTTTTCTGCATCTCATCATTCATACTGATTGATGTGCCGTACCAAAGGTCTTTAAGGTTTCCACAATTTGCATCTTCTACATCGCAACGAGCGTCAAGCCATTTCTTAACAGCCCCTATTTGATAATCTATCGTTTTTGACTTATCTACAGAATGAGCCGTAAAATCCCAACTTTCGGCTGATATACAGCCCCCGCAATTCAAGCCATTTTTTTCTATGCATTCCATAATGAATTCCTCCCAGAACAGATTTTCCTCACGGGAGTTCGTTACCCCCCTATATAGAAAGTGGATTTCAAAACAAAGTTCTTGGAACTCTTTCAAATGATATTTCTTGCGTAATCTTTTCTTCATAACTGTACGAAATCGGCTAATCAACTATCGCGCCTGCTTCCAAAAGTGTTGCTATCAATTTCTGATGTCCATGTTGTATCGCAATGCTGAGTGCAGATTGTCCATCGTTGTTGCGGATGTTAACATCAATTCCCCGGTCTATTAAATCTAGATGAGTTCCATCTCCTTCTATTTCTTCATGTGCAATTTGAAGTAATGCGGTATTGCCATTGTTGTCCACCTCATTAATGTTAGCTCCATGTTCAATCAAATAGTCAATGGTTTCATCATAGCAAACTAGGTTATAGCTGGTAGCATAAAATAAAGCAGTCTGCCCATCATTGTCTTTAATGGAAGGATGCGCTCCGTATGATAGCAACATTTGTACGCCTCTTGGCCAATAATTTCCGGCACAAAACATAAGTAATGTGCATCCATAAGAGTTTTTATGATTTACGTCATATCCGCAATCCAAAAACTTTTTTAAGCTTTCCCTATCTTCACTGTCTGCTGCAAACATTGCAGCTGTCAATGGCGGATTCCATTCACTTGCATATGTTTCAATGTACATATCGGCGCCACAGTGTATAAGAAGCGCAATCACCTCTTCTTCATTATAACCTAAATGGAGGGCCGTCAAGCCATCCTTATTCTGGGCGTTAATGTCTAATCCTTGCCTTTTCAAAAATTGAATTTTGTCTTCGTTCCCACTTCTCGCAGCCCAGTAAAAACGGTAAGGCACCAAATTATTAGAAGCTTCATCGTTCCACTCCTGCTTGAATATTTTGTTATTTTCAATCTTACAGTGATAACGAAGACTCATCTGCTGGAAAGTTTCGTTGTACTTGCCTCCTACCGCATCTTTGTCTGCATTATTTTCTAACAAGATTTCACCAGCAGAGTAACAACGGTGACGTATCGCCAGCATTAATGGAGTAAAATTATCTTTATTTCTAACATTTATATCAGCTCCTCTTGCTATTAAATCTCTTACAAAATACTTCCGGTTTGTACGAGCAGCATAATGCAATGCTGTATTTCCTCTATCATCGGCAACATTGAGATCTGCGTTTGCATTAATCAATGTAAGAAAAAGCTCTCGCATTCGTTTTCTAACAGCAAGTATAATTAAATCAGAACGAAACTTAGCACCATACTGTATTAACCTTATTGAGCAGCATTGGGGATGCCGTGGATGCTCAAAAGCCCACTCTAATGCGCTTTTTCCTGCCGAGTCAGTCGCATTCGGATTTGCCCCGGTCTCCAGAGCTTTACGAAGTAGATATGAACAGGCATGCTTAGAATAAAGAATAACGGCATCATCATCTGTACGTAAAACAATGCCATTATCTTTCATGTTATAGAAAAGAACCCTCGCATTGATGTGTTTTAGTATTTCTTCGGAATAATAATCATCTTGCCGTGGTAATATAGCACCATATTTAATAAGAATCTGCGCTATATGGTAGCGCTTGTCTTGAAGTACTATTGACAGCGGAGTTCGCGAATCGACATCTATAATATTTGATGTTGCACCAGCATTCAGAAGCATGTATAGTATGTCTAAATTAGTTTTATCAGACAGAACTGCATATGTTAATGCGGTTTGATGCTTATAGTTGGCATGATTGATATCAACACCTTGTTGTATAATTGTTTGAACACAATCAAAATTGCATCCCCTTATTGCTTCCATTAAAATACTATCCCCAAAATGTGAATCCACAGCATGAGGATTAGCTCCAGCCTCAAGCAACAGTTTTACTATATTGACGGAATGTTCACATACCGCAGCCGCCAAGGGAGTCCTAGAGTCTCCACCGCATGCATTTACGTCAGCTCCACAGTCAACGAGGTATTTCACCACATCATCCGTATCATGAATACTGACAATGGCACGCACCAAGGGAACCGTTCCACATGCGTCCGGCAGATTTACATCGGCTCCGGCCTCAACAAGAATTTTAACCAAGTCGAGACTTCCACTATAACAGGCATCCTGAAGCGAGCGATTTTTATACTCATCATAAGGAGCATCAACAGAAGCCCCAGCAGCAAGCATGCGTCGGGTTGTCTCTATATCGTTCTTACTAACGGCCTCATGAAAGGCTTTTTGAATATCGGGATTCATAAGGTTGTGACAAATGGACTTCTTTAAAGTCGACAGCCAGTATTATATCATTTAATTTTATAGTTACAAGAAGTAATCGTCATCTGGATACGAAATATCGTTATGTACGCAGATAGCGCTTGTCAGGGTATGACATAAGTGGTAGAATGCGCGCCATGCGCATTCTGGCTCTGATAACCACCATCTGTTACGTCGGTATTTTATGTAACTGCCAACCCACATATGCAGGCAGTCCTTACCGACACGGGGGAGCACCGGTTATTCACGGGCAAACACCCGTTCCTCAGGTCAACAGTTATGGGTACAACCCCGCGGGCAATAAGCTGGTACCGTCACGCCCGCTGGCACAACCTCGCACAGCAGCCCCCAAAGTACAGTGGGCCAAAGCAGTGTGTGTGATGGACCCTCGCACGGGGCGTGTATTGTTCTCGCACAATGCCAACGAGCGCCGTCAGGTAGCCAGTACACAAAAGATTATGACCGCCCTGTGCGTATGCGATGAGGGCGACATGAATCATTTGGTCACCATCTCGTCTGAGGACCGAAAGAAAGGTTATTCTACCGGGCTCACCCAAGTAAAACCGGGCCAAAAATTCACGCGCCGCTCTATGTTGCAGGCCATGTTGACCGGCAGTTATAATAACGTGGCCTACGCTTTGGCAAGAGACACCGCCGGCAGTGAAGAGGCCTTTGTGGCACGCATGAATGCCCGAGCCCGCCGCATGAAGATGTATAACAGCCACTTTGCCAACCCGCACGGACTGCCCGGCCCGCAATACTCTACCGCCAAAGATATGGCGCTGGCAGGGTGCTATGCCTATGTCAACCCCATCATCCGCGAGTGTGTTGATACCCCCACTTTCTATTTCACACTGGCAGATGGCAGCCCGCGCCAAATGAACAATACCAATAAATTGCTCAATAAATATTCTTGGGTAAACGGCATGAAAACCGGCTATACGGATGCCGCTGGGCACTGCCTTATCTCCTCGGGCGCCATGAACGGGCAAGCCGTGGTAGTCGTGGTATTGGGTTGCCCCAACCGCAAGACTCTCTGGGCCGAGTCCGAAAAATACCTCAAATGGGCCATGGGGGTATCATAATGCCACCTATTTCCCGATACTTGAGGGGAATCTCACCGCTATATCGGCCTCCCCTCATCTTAAAAAAGAGCGTCAATACCGATAAACTCGGGTGTCTGACGCTCTTTTAACTTGCAATATGCCTGCGGTGGCATTATCATATAAAGCGAGCAGAATTATAAATGGTTCTCAGGCAGAACCTGAGCATACATGGCAGGAGGAGGAAACAGAAGACGTAACAGTAACAAAAAGCGCACGGATTTCCGCGCGTTCTGGGGTAGTCTTTTCCACAAAGAGGCCCCCGGGGACGATGTATCTAATGTTTCCCTGTATGATGAGGCAGCAAACGAAGCCGATGCAAGCGACGAGAAAGAGCACCCGCTGTGGCAGCGTCTATTAGAGCGGGTCTGCGTCTGGAAACTGATAGCCGCTTTGATTTTTGCCGCTTTCACCGGCTTTTTGGCCCTGCTTGTTATCTGGATGTGGCAACCGCAGGATATCAGCGATATAGAAGGGTACAAAGATAACGTACCCTCCCGCAACCTGACCCGACTCATCTGCAACAAAACGGCACAGGGGGAAAACATTGTGATACGCGAGGATGACGTGAACCGTTACCTGCGCGATACATGCTACATGAAGCAAGATGGGTTCTTCTCTATATTTGCCGAGGGCCGAGGAATCGCCTTCCGTTTTCACAAGGGATATGCAGAGTTTGTGATAGAGCGTGGCTTTGGCCCCCTGATTGCCCAAACAACCACGGTCAACCTCACATTCCACTATGAGCATATCAACGGGCAACCGAAACTGTGTGCAAAATTGCACGGCGGAGAGCCCATCATGGGCTCCATGCCGCGCGGTGGCAGCATCGGTAACATGCCGATTCCGCAGCGCCATATCATCTTACTGCAACCGGCTCTTGAGAGTCTCCGCGACTGTTACCCGGAGATACGAGATGCCATAGAAAAGCACGGCTACTGCCCCTATTTTGAAGAAGGCCGGGTAGAGCTGCGCCCCTACACATCTCAACAAATAATTACAGATTAATAAATTATGAAAAAGCGAATCATTACAGTCATATTAGCAATGGCCGGGCTCAGCACCCTGAGTTCTTGCTTCATTTACCAAGGTGTACAGGCATTCGTAAGAGACGAGTACCCCGGCACCCGCCCCGCCATGGTCATTAAAGATGTCAACGGTAAACCCGCTTCCAACAATTGGAGAAGCACCCCATCCGACCAATTGCCGCCCTCCAGCTTTATCGGCAATCAATCCATCAGCAAAGCAGAAGACGGTATTCCCTACGGGCTTACCTCTGAATACCGAGACATCATTCTTTCCCCCTATTATCCCCACCACCACTTAGACTACACCGGCTGCAAGCCCGGTGACAAGGTGTGGGATCCCTACACCCGCAAGCCTTTCTACATTAAGAGAGCATACACTTTTAACTGATAAATCATTATGGCGGAGGAACAGCAAACAGAGGAAACGAAAGCCACATTGTCTCAAAAGCTGGGGGTATGGGGGTACAAGGCACTCTGTGCAGTCCTCCGCATCACTCACATTAAGGTGGTGGCACTCGTGGGCCGAGGCATCGGCTACTTGGTATGGGCAACCATGCCCTCGCGCAGGCGCATTGTGGCCCGTAACCTGAGAATAGCCGTTAATCCGGCTTTACGCTCAGACAAACTCAGCACCATGGTGCGCCGCAACATTGTGCGCACCAGCATGAACTTGGCATGCTCTCTTAAAACGGGCCTCATGACGGATAAAGAAGAGCAAGCCTCTATCCGCATTATCGGCAGCGAAGATTTTATCAACTGCGGTAAGAACGGGCATACAGCCATTTGCTGTGTGCCGCACGCCGGCAACTGGGAGATTCTCGCCCGCATACGCCCGCATTTCAACGAGGTTGAAAACTACGGGTGCATGTACCGCAGACTTGCCAATCCTCTGCTGGAAAAGCTTGTATACAAACTGCGCACCATGTTCGGCTGCCAGATGTTCAGCAAAGAAGAAGGTTTGCGCGCAGTTCTCAAACTGGCAAGAACAGGTGGCTTGTTGGGTGTGCTCAGTGATCAATTCACACAAGAGGGTATCTTTATCCCCTACTTCGGCAAAACCACGGGAGTTACCCCCCTGCCCGCTCTGCTTTATAAGCGCTGCAAAGGCAAAGGGCATTTGCTGAGCGTTTTCACCCGCAATGTTTCCCTCGGTAAGTGGGAGGCAGAAATGGACCGCATCATTCAAATACCTGAAGACTGTGACAGCCTTGAGGAAATTACCATGCAAGTTAATCTTGCGCTTGAGAAATGCCAGTCCGAGGACATATTGGACGGTTTCTGGATGCACCACCGCTGGAAATGCACCCACAAGTTTGCCCCGCAAGATGCGCTGAACCGAGAGTTAATTGAGCGCTACGGCTCACATCCTTTCCGCGCCATTGTGGGCACGCCCGAGTCATTTGACGAAGCGCCGTATTTAGTGCCGGTGTTGCGTTTGCTCAAAGCCAGCCGCCCCGACATGCAGCTGACCATCCTTTGCCCGAAAGAGCAAAAGGCATACTGGCAAAGCCTCAGCGAACTTGTTACCCACGTTTGCACGACGGATGAAAAGCAAAGTGCGGCCCAACAGTTGGATGCCGATGCCGTATACAACGACGGGCCTTTCGATATTCTCTTCATGTTCAATAAGAACAAGAAACTAGTCAAGAGTCTTAAACACCTCATGCCCATCATGCTGTGTGCCTTTGACGATAGCGGATTCAAGAAGATTCGTGCCCGCTATACGTCGGCACACACAGGAGCCCCCCGCAATCGTGCAGCGGACTACGTTGACAATGTGCGTCGCTTCCATTTCTTAGACAAATTGGAGGCCGACCTCTACACCCCCGTAGGGGGCAATGCTGAAGCCACAGGTAACTTTATTGCCCCGTTCTCCACTTTGGGTAAAGCCGATAGTTGGGCAGAATCCAAATGGGCAGAGCTTGTCAAAGAGTTGGGTAACGCCACACTACTTGCCCTGCCTGCAGATGAAACACCTGCCCGAGAAATGGCCGAACGCATTGGGATTCCCTGCCTTGTTTGTGCCCCGGAGGCTATGCCGCAGCACCTTGGCCCGAATACCACGCTGTATGCCGTAGATGGCCTTATACCCCAGCTTGCAGGCGCAGCCGGCAGCAAGTGTACCGTCATTATGGCAAGCCGCTTGGCGGAGCGCTACGGCATTTGCTTGGGCGATGGCCACCGCTATGTATGCAACCATACTCCTTGCCATCCCTGCATGCAACAAGCATGTGATATGCCTACAGCCTGCACAGATGCCATAACCGTAGCACAAGTGTTGAACAAATAATCATTGCTCACACAATTGTTCTCTTTCAAAACCGCAGTCGTATCAGACTGCGGTTTTCATTTGCTCACCAACTATCCCACACCGAGCAGAGGCCATGCTTCCGCCCCCCGCCCCGCAGAAATACGAATTCAACTCGAATGAGCAATGACAGCATACAGGCAGCAGCATGAGTGCCGCCAACAAAACGCGCCATGCGTTAATACAGAAACAGCGGGATACCGATTCGTCAATCGATATCCCGCTGAAAACGGAAAACCTGAAAAGGAACTCAGGCGATGGTAGCCACAGCCTTGGCGGCCTTGCTCTTGTAGTTAGCGGCGCGGTTGGCGGGCACTACGCCCTTCTTGGCGGCCTTGTCGATAGCGGAAGCAAATACGTTGTAAGCAGCTACAGCGGCCTCCTTATCGTTACCCGTTACAGCCTCAGCAACCTTCTTGCGAAGAGTGCGAACACGGGACATGACGGAACGGTTGATTGCCGTGCGGGCAATCGTCTGGCGAATGCGCTTCTTAGCGGACTGAGTGTGTGCCATAAGTAAAAATTATAATTGGTTTTTCGTTTTGGTGGGGAGAGTTTACAGCAATCTTGCGTAATGTCAAGTCAATTCATGTCAAAAGTTGCATTTTTATTGACATATCACCCATATTTATCCATTTGGGGCCTATGGTGGCGCATTTACGCGCCCGGGTACGCGATTTAGGCTTGCACCCACACCTGATGAATGTTAAGATAGGCTCATGAACAGTTTGAGACTGACCGCAACCGCTTTGACAACACTGGCCTTGGCCTCATGCACCATTTTCTCTCCGCAGAAGCAGGAGGAGCAACCTGCCGCCCCCAAAGAAGCCAAACAAGAACAAACCGCTAAAGTAACACCTACGGCAGAGCAGCAGGCCGCCGCCACAGAGACACTGCAAGAAATCACCTCTGCGGTCGAGTCTACAGGCACCACACTGTCACTCCCCGTTACCGAAACCGTGGTTACCCCCGGCATTCCCGGGCGCAGTGGCCTGCGCATGGGGCGTTTTGCCCCGCCTGAAGAAGCAGCCAGCGCCGGTGAAAATGCAGCCCCCACACCCAATACCGCCGAGCTGCGCGGACTTCGCTCTCCCTCCCTGCCCAAGAATCTTCCCTTGGACATCAACGGTCAAAGCAAAAAAAACTGACGGGTAATGAGTAACAACATCCCCACCCCGCCACGCAAGTTCGTACCGGTACCGTTCTCTTACCACCAAGAGATTGAGCTCACCATAGAAAGTCTCTCCAACCAAGGGGACGGTGTAGGCCGTATTGACAATTGGGTCGTGTTTGTACCCTACACTTTGCCGGGAGAAAAAGTACGTGCCCGCGTATACCGCAATGACAAAAACTGCTCCAGCGCTGATTTAGTAGAGGTATTGGAGCCCTCTCCCCACCGCGTAGAACCGCAATGCCCCGTATTCGGCCATTGCGGCGGCTGCCAATACCAGCACCTCAACTACGAGGCCCAGCTCAAATGGAAAACCGAACAAGTGGCAGATTTGCTGCGCCTGCAAGCAGGATTGGCCCTGCCCGTTAACCCGGCAATTCCCTCCCCCGTTACATACGGCTACCGCAGCAAAATCACCCCGCACTTCCACAAGCCCAAGGATGCCAAAATCGGCAACATCGGCTTTTTGAAAGTGGGCTCACGCAGTGAGGTGTGCGATATCCGCCAATGCCCCATTGCCATGGATGAACTCAACGCAGCCCTGCCCGCCGTGCGCAAAAGCGTGCACGCCGCAGCAGCCCAATACCGCCGCGGTGCCACCATCCTGATGCGCGCCAGTGAGGGTAGCGTCATCACCAACAACAACGCTATTTGTACCGAGCACGTAGGCAACCTCACCTTCAACTTCCTTGCAGGCGATTTCTTCCAGAACAATCCGTTCATTTTACCGGCCTTTACCGGCTATGTGGCAGAGCAAGCCTGTGCAAGCGGCGCCAAATACTTGGTGGATGCCTATTGCGGCAGCGGCCTCTTTGCTCTCTCTCTCGCTCACCGTTTTGAGAAGGTGCTGGGTGTAGAGGTTAGCGAAACCAGCGCCGACTGGGCACGAGCCAACGCCCGCAGCAACGGTATCACTCACGCCTCATTCCTGGCAGCCAGTGCAGAGGCCATCTTTGAGCAAGTGGACTTCCCGGCAGAGGAAACAGCCGTTGTCATTGACCCGCCCCGCAAAGGCTGTGACCTCGTGTTCCTCAACCAGCTCTTCGCATTCGGCCCCAAACGCGTGGTTTATGTATCATGCAACCCCGCCACGCAGATTCGCGATTTGGCAGAATTTGACAAAGCAGGCTACAAGGTAGTAGAGGTTCAGCCCTTCGATCTCTTCCCCCAAACCAAGCATTTGGAGTGTGTTGCTACACTCGAAAAACAATCATGACCCACCCGCAACCCACAGAACTCAAGAAGCGACTCGGACGCAGCGCAGAGGATTATCTGGAGGCCATCGGCTTGCTGTGTAAGCAAAATGGTGCGGCCCAAGTGAGCGACATCGCACAAATGCTCGGCGTCAAAAAGCCCAGCGTTACAGCCGCCATGCGCCGTTTGGCAGAGGCCGGGCTCATTGATTACCACCAATACGCCCCCATTCAGCTCACCGAAGCCGGCACCATGTACGCAGAGCGAGTCATCGTGGCGCACAATATTCTGCACCGCTTCATGACGGAGATAGCCGGGCTGGCTCCCGAGCGTGCGGACGAAGCCGCCTGCCTCATTGAGCATATACTCACCTATGATGAGATAGCGGCCATGGGAGCCAAACTGAATCCTCCCGTCATTTCGCTCGACTCCTGAACAAAACGGATGCCAGCGGTGTCTATACCATAAACTGATATTATGGAACGCAATCAGCTTACCGTCACAAACTCGCTCATCATCATCTGTGTGGTGGTGTTTCTCGTTGGTCTTGTTCGCCAAGTACCCGTAGCCCCGGGGGTAACAGAGCCATTCTTCTTCCCCATCGGCTACTTCTCATGGTTCACTTGTTTTACGCAGGGTGAGCTGTGGCGACTCATCAGCTACCAGTTTTTGCATGCAAACATCACCCATCTTATCTTCAACATGTGGGCACTCTTTTTCTTCGGCCCGCATATTGAATACATCATGGGGGCCAAGCGCTACCTCGCCTTTTATTTGGTATGCGGCATAGCCGGTGCACTCTTTTATGGGCTGATGATTCACACCGGCATGCTGACTTATCCCGCTGAGATTATGGTGTACATCCCCATGGTGGGTGCCAGTGCCTCCATATACGGTATCATGATTGCAACTGCTTTTCTGTACCCCGATGCCCGCATCAGCCTCCTCTTCCCGCCGGTCACCATGACGATGCGCACCTTTGCGCTCGTCATCATCGGCATTGCCACTGTCATTATCTTCTCCAACGGTAACAACGCCGGCGGCGAGGCCGGTCACCTCGGTGGGGCCATCATGGGCTTGCTCATCATGCTCGTCTGGAAATGGCGCATTATCTCCCAATACCGCAACCGCAGATGATTTCTCTTTTTGAGATTTGATATCCAAGACGCAACAACACCTCACTCAGCCTAGGGGGCAACACGCCCCCATCGACCATAAACACAGGACTCAGAACATAGTAGCCTCGACAAATCCACCTTTTCCCCAACCTGACGCCACCATGAACGCCCAAAAAGAAACACAATACCTCTACTTTGATGACCTGAGCAACGAATGGCTCCCCGCCACCCTCAGCCAAATCGCAGCCCTCGACAACCCCGACCTCCCCATCTGTCCCCTCAAAGTAGACGGCACCCCCGGCCCGCAAACCACCTACGCAGCCATCCTCAAGCGAACCACAGCCTTCCAGCGCCCCTCTAGTGGCTCCGCAACCACAGGAAGCACCAACACCGCAGGCCATGGTCACAAAGCCCACACAAGTCACGCCTGCGGACCAGTAGGTGAAGAAACCGAATACAACATCAACTACACTTGCAACTATCTGCGCGCCGCCATATCACTGCTCGTATTCCTCCTCTTCACCTCCGCCGGCATCACCCTCGCAGACCCCCGCAACCCCGAAATCGGCCTGCTTATCGGCCTCATCCTCGGTATCATCGCCCTCCTCATTTTAAAACTTCTCACCAAACCTTCCACACAAAAATAACGTGGAACAAATATAAGAGCAAAAGCGCAGTCATTAACACCCAACGGATGAAACAACGCATTATACTTTTCGACATGGATGGCACCCTGTTTGCGGGTGATTCTCAACTGCGTTTTTGCCGTTGGGTGCTGCGTAAGCATGGTTGGCGGCGCCTGTATCTGGCGGCTGTGGCACCCTGCGGAATACTGAGGGGGCTGCATATCTTCAATACAGAGCGCATGAAACGCGCGTTCTTGGCCTACGCTTGGCACATGCCGACAGAGCAGCTCATGCAACACTGCCGCGAGTTCGTACAGCAAGAGATTATCCCTGCTCTCTATCCCCCCGTACTGGAGAAATTACGAGCCCACCAAGCCGCAGGTGACACCACGGTACTCTGCTCTGCCTCCCCCGATTGGTGGACCCAACTTGTAGGCCAAACTCTCGGATTTACCCACACCATAGGCACCCCCACAGAAACATTTGAGCGGGTGCCATTCATGCCCTCCATTCCGGCACCCGGCAACAACAAGGGTGCCAACAAGCTTGTGCGTTTGGCAGAAATAGGCATTACCCATGCCGATATTGGCTACACCGACAGCGCGGCTGATCTGCCCATGCTTTCCATTTGTGACCGCGCCGTACTCGTTAACCCCAAAGCAACCTTTGCAGCCCAAGTACCCGGAGCAGAAATCCTTACACCGCCCAAAAACTTACCTAAAGCATTCGCCCTGAGTTGTGTATTAGGATTATGAGGTCGGCATAATTTTTCACTCTCAGCCTATTGATATAACCATTCTGCGTCAAGCAAACGAACAGTTTTTCTAACTCCTTGTCTCGGTAGCATAACTTGCTAAACTCAGAGGCATGAAAAGCACCCTGCTTCCGGCCATAAGAGACATAGAAATCCTCTTCCGCCCTTTTAATCACCGAAAAATTCAACTCAAGGGCCGTATCGTCATGGCCCCCGGCCATGACGCCGCCCCACCCCATCCACGCCAAGAGCAATACTACAAATTGCGTGCCGAGCACGATATTGCCCTCATTATTTCCGAACCACTGGCAATAGATGACCCGGCTGCAGCCGTTACTGAGGATTCTCCCTCGTTAACCGGTGGTACAACCCTGCGCCATTGGAAAAGCATCTGCCGTGCCGTGCATATAAACGATTGCAAAATAGCCCCGCAACTGTACCACGCCGGAATGGCCCGCAACTCAGACTCGTTTCAGGCCCCCACGGCTGTGCCCCCGGTAGGACCATCGGGCATTCACCCCGTTACCCTGCAACAAATCAGTGAGCCCATGACCCGCCAACGAATGGATGAAATCAAAGCATCCTTCGGGCGTGCCGCGGCCTGTGCCAAACTGCTCGGTTTTGATGCCGTGGAAATCCAAGGAAGCGGAGGTTTCCTCATCGACCAATTTTTGTGGAAAGAAACCAACCAACGCACAGATGAATACGGTGGCAGCATTGCCGGGCGTGTGCGCTTTGCCTGTGAGGTAGTACACGCTGTACGTAAAGCAGTGGGGCGTAATTTCCCCATCATCTTTCGTATTTCCCAATGGAACCCCGGGCATAATGAGGCCCGACTGGTCAACACCGCACATGAAATGGAAGAACTGCTCCACCCCCTCAGCGAGGCCGGGGTAGACATCTTTCACTGCGCTTCCACGCACTACGCACGCCCGGCACTGGAGGGTAACCCGCTCACCCTGGCGGCATGGGTACGCTTGCTCACCGGTAAACCCACCATCTGCATCGGCAGTATAGATCACACCGCCCCACATCTGGCCCGCACTCTAGAGGAGCTCATTCACCATATACGGGCCAATGCTTTCGATCTCATCTCTCTTGAGCACCCCCTACATATAGACCCCGCATGGGCAAGCAAACTCCGCCGTGGAGAATAAAACAAATCGTCATTTGGCTGTACGCCAAATGACGATTTCCATATTTAAATCTCAGCAACGCTGATGACTTCATCAATACCCGCTTTCAGCCTTCCAGCGTTTTTCCTCTTCCTCCCACTTGGCGCGGTACCACTCGCGTTCTTTCTTCAACACGGTAGCATCACCATACAGCGTTACGACCAACTTGCCGAAAGACTCCATACATTCAACGATATGGAGCTTAGACTCTTTCGTCAAAGAGAACCAGACCTTTTCCTCACTCTTACCTTTGGCTCGGCGATTTACCTCTTGCTGAATCAACTTGGTAATATCTTTTAAAACATCACTATTATCCAACTTGTATTTCTTGATAAACGCAAACTTCTCCTCAGGTGACATATCTTCCACGGAGGCGGTAATCGCATCAATCCCGGAAATAAAACAATCGCTGAAAGCCTCAATCAGTTCATCATCGCTCTTGTCTTTGTTCTGTTCGATGCACTCTTTTATCTCCGTTTTCAAACTTGAAACATCTTTGTCGGCAGACTCGCTCGGCTTAGAGCAAGAAGAGCAACAAATAGCAGGCACAGCCACCAAAGTTAACCAAACAAACTTATTCATCACTTATACCTTTCTATCATTCAATTAAAATGCACGGTCAATTTTACGCATCAGCTTTCCGGAGTCCGAGCCCATGAGCCCATACTCCTCTGCCAGCTCCAGCACCGCCGGTAACGCGGATTCCAACACATTCGGGTCATCCAAACCCATTGCTATGCCTACTTTCGTAAAAGCAGCCGCTATCTCAACTATCTGAATACGTGTTTTATGGGGCAACACTTTATCCGCTGCGGCCATGGCCTCGGATTCATCATCAGCATTGCCGATAGCCACCAAAGCCTTAATCAAGTCTTTGTCATCTACAGCTCTGGCAATGGCGGCCTGAGCCACACGCTTAATCAGCTCTCGCAAAGCCTCAGATTTTACTGTACCTCTCAGCACAGCTTTCGTTTCAGAATCGCTCAATCCCTTCAGAGAATCAACTACACCGGGAGCTTTACCGCATACATAGCTGTGCAAATCGTCAATAAACTCCTCCGCACTATCACCCTCGCTACTCTGCACGACACCGGCTACCCCCTCCAAAAAATCTTCCACTGTTGCTTGCGCCGACTCTTGAGAATCTGAGCAAGACACCAAGCATACAGCCGGAGCCATCACTGCTGATATATACCAATACTTGTTCATATTTGAAAAAATTGTGGTTCCAAGGTATCTCAAAAGAAAACACCTTTCCTATAATCTAACATACTCTCTCTCCGTCGACAAGCTCATTTTAGTTTTCCGGCTGTTTTATTTTCCGAATACCCCACCTGTTCTCTTCTTTGCAAAAAAAATGGGGCATATTCTCACTTCTTTTAAAATTGAGCTTGACTTTTCATCCGGTTTTTGTTTTAATTTCGTCACACCAACCGTTCATGTGCCAGCTTGGCGGAATTGGTAGACGCGCTCGACTCAAAATCGAGTTCTAACGAGTGTGGGTTCGAGTCCCACAGCTGGTACTCTTAAATACTTAAGAATAGGCGTAATTTTCCTTTAAGTTAGGAGCATTACGCCTATTTTTTATTGTTTTTCTTAAGAAAAATTGCAAAAATTCGTGGGCACCTTTATGGGCATTTGGTGGGCACCTCGTGGGCACTTTTATGGTACACCTCGTGGGCACCTCGTGGGCACCATAATCTAGCACATTACATACTAACTAACAACAAGCAACACGAATAAGGCAACAGTAAAATTAAGAAAAAACACATGGTATGCTGTCTGGTATGAGAACGGCAGACACATCATGAAAACAACCAACGTCAAAGCCAAAGGCGAGAAAGAAAAGAAACTTGCTCAAAATGCAGCGCATGCAAGAACGTAAAGCCGCACTCGATACCCCCATTGCAGAAGATTCACCCGACCTCGGCAACACAGTCCAAGGAGACGTATCAGGCATCCAAGAACTTGACATGTCAATATTCTCCCCTGCCGAATCATCAGGATTAAAAGCAATTCGCAATCTCATCACAACTGGACAAAACGCCCGCTTCCGCAGTGACTCTCTTAATCAAGACGTGATTATGCCGATAGATTCATCCGGTAGACTCAAAGCCCCAAACAACCCCAACAGCAGAATCATAGAAGCTCACGGACTAGTGCATATAATAACAATGCACATGGCTCATGGTGAAAGCATGGACGAAGCCGCATACACCTGCGCCAAAGCCGTAATGGCAGCAATCAACGGAGAAAAACTTAAAGAATCAGAAGACGGCTTAATTGCATACTTGAGATTAGATGCGTATAAGGCAGTTGTTAGTCTCCAGTGGAACGGCAAAGAGAAAACTTGGATGATAACAGGTTATAAAGAAGACGGAAAACACTCAAGCGCGGATGCCAGAAGGAAAGCCTTTGACCTTTCCAAACGCTACGCATTTGATACCTTCGCTGGCCGGAAACAAATGGGAGCCGCGCTTGATTATGCTATATCACGTCTTGCTCGGGAATACAAGCAAAATAATGCCGACCCGAACAGGAAGCTTAGAAAAAATTACAGCAACAGCCAACTTTCTACTTTCTACTTTCAAAATCAAACATCCTCAGACTTCTCCATCACCGCCCGCGAGCGCATCGAGCAAAATCGTGATGCTTTCCGCAATGACCCCTCATTCGGCCTTGGCCAGCTTGGCACCTTTGAAAGCATCATGCTCGTATACCTGCTGCGTTTGACACGCAGGCAATACGGCCATAAACAGCATCAGAGCTCCTAAGCATTGCACCTTTTTCATGATTATTGACAAGGTGGAACATACAAAAAATCACGGAGAAGCTCTACACCGTAATAATCTGCCTCTCGAATACTTTTTTGTTTAAGACAATAGTTTTCAAACTCTTCTTCCGTGAGAATAAGGCGGAAAAAGCCATACATGGAATATGACGTTTCAGCAATATCGCGGAGTCTTTCATGTTCCTTTATTTCAATGAGGGGGCAGATGCTATCCATTGCAGCTTGGGCAGAATCTTTATCATGAATCCCCATGAGGTACTGATGTATTTTGCGGTAGCGGTTCAGCAGCTCCTGCATGGCGGCCTTACGCTCGGCTTCGGGATAAACCTTGTGAGAGGCCGTACAATCCACCCATTGTTCAATCAAATGCTTGGTATCATCACGAATCAACGTAACGGTATGCACATCATAACGGCGCTCACCGATAATGACCTGCCGACTCGTGCAACTGTGAACATCTTCCATGCAGTACATTGCCACACGCGAACTTAACTCATAAGCAGTATCGGAATCAACCGTGCTGAGCACCCATGCTTCATCTGCCGAGAAACCGGGGCCACCGCTGACCTCGGTTAATTGCTCTGGGGTAAGGTAGCCTTTGAGGTTATCACGCGCTGCTTTTTTCAGCTGTTTAAGCTTAGTTTCAGAAACGGGGGTCGGGATAATGGCATCTCGCCAATCGTACCCCATGGTCCTCGCCAATACCGGGCAACCATAGAAGTATGCGTCTTCTAACTGTTGCTCTATGTTATTGAGCTGAGCCATGCGCGGGTCACAATATGTTATGCAGAACTTCGGCGCGTTTTTCTTCAGTTGCTTCAACTGCGTTGCTGCTTTTCGGGCACTGGCATAATCTTTGACGGTAGACAGGATTTCTTCCTTTTTCTTCAAATAGGCATTGACGGCAGCGTCCTTATCTGCGGGTTCGGCAGCCATGCAGCCCCCCGCCACAAACGCAAGTACAGTAGTAATCAAAATTTTCCGGAACATGGTTATGATATTCGTGTGCATCCCTACATATATTAACACATTTCAACGGCTGAACCGCGATAATTTTTACAGCGAGCGTATTATTTTGCCTGAAATGAGGCGCTTTTTTTAACGAGGGTACGAGGTTAACCGAAAACTGAAAAAAATATAACAAAAAAAGTAAACCGCGGATGTTACTCTTGATGCCTTCAGTTCTCAAGATGACTACGCATCTACCGACTTGAACAGCCGTCAACAGATGGGAGCCACGCGCAACGCAGTATACCTGAGGGTAATATTGCTGTCAACACCTAAAAAGTTGCGGGTGCATGCCGAAACATGCACCCGCAGGAAATGTTGGTCAGCTTAAGCTGAGAAGGACTTAGGCGATGGAGTCGCCCAGCTTCTTCATAGCCTCAGCGGCACGGTTGGAGTAACCCCATTCGTTGTCGTACCAGCCGCAAACCTTAACCATGTTGCCGCCTACAACGTAGGTGAAGCCGGCATCGAAGATGCAGGAGTGCGGGTTGGAAACGATGTCCTGGAGAACGAGGTCCTCCTCGGAGTACTCGAGGATGCCCTTAAGCGGACCCTCAGCAGCCTCCTTCATGGCAGCGTTAACCTCCTCAACGGTCACGTCGGACT
>JAFYUT010000047.1 GCA_017549485.1 Akkermansia sp. | reverse complement strand
TTGTGCCCATGGTCTCCCATGTGGACCACACCGAGCATGATGTACGCGTGCTCATCACCGAGCAAGGCATTGCCGACCTGCGCGGCAAATCCCCCCGCCAGCGCGCAGAGCTCATTATTGAAAACTGTGCCCACCCGGATTACCGCCCCCTGCTCCGCCGGTATGTAGAGCTGACCCCCAAAGGCCACACTCCGCACAACCTTGCCAAGGCATACGCTTTCCACCTGGCCCTGCAAGAAACCGGCGATATGCGCAATGTGAAACTGTGATATAAGCTGTCACGGCTGCCGCAAGTTGCAACACACAAAGAGCCACTCTGCGCCTCTGATAACTTACAAACAATTTATCTTGACAGGCGCAGAGCAATATCTTATATTTTTAATATGACCACAGAGCGTACCGTAGCAGCAGGCCACAATGTCACCTTCTCTTATGCCGTAGGAGCTTGGTTGGAATATTTGCGTGTACGCACCGAGGGGCGGCGGGTGTTCCAAGCCCAAATCAACCGCGCGTCTTTAGCACTGCGCACCATTTTCAACGCGCACCCCGAGCTGGCCCAAACACGCATGCACTCATTAGACCGCACAGAGTGGACCCACCGCATCCTTGCCGCGGCAGCCACACCTGCCAAGCGAATTTTCTACGCCCGTATCTTGCGTTATTTCTTCCAATTTGCCGAGATGAAGGGTTGGGGCATGCATGAGGAAAATTAAGCCCCCCTGTCCCATGGTATACCACGTCAAAGACATCCCCCAACAATCCTTTCGCAAACCGGCCATCTTCGTTTTCATCGTGGCATGGCTTGTGTTAGCCGCAGGTGTTTTTATAGCCGATGCCATCCTGCTTACCGGGCTGGGGTATAGCTTTTTGAGCTACACGGCATTGGTCACGGCGCTGCCCGCAGCTCTGATTGCATGGCATGAATATGGCAAAATGCGCCGCAACGCCCCCAATATAGGCCACACCTTTTACACCCTTACGGAGGGCGGCTTGCTGATAGAACACGGCCCTCAGCGAGATGCCGCATTCATCTGTTGGTCTCATGTTGCCTGGGTATCACGTGCCGGTAAATCAGTGCATCTGCAGCTCAGCACCGGGCGCGGTATCAGTTGCTTATTGCCGGATCAAACGGAAGAACGCATCTGCCAATTTGAAGATTTTGCCTCTGAACACGCCGGGACCAAAGTACCGCAGGCAGCCCTTACTCCGCCCCCGGCAGAGGTCATGCGTGGCACGCCACTGCAATTCAGCGCCACGGCCGAGCAGCGCCGCGAACAGGCAGATACCGTAGAGCTCCTGCAACACCCGGGCATAGGCATACGCAGATTCGTGTTTATGCTGCTCTGGGCGGGTGTATTTGCATGGGCTGCATACGAGGCACGCTATCTCACCATACTCCTTGCGCTGGGTATGATGTTGTGGCAAATACGCAACCTCAACTTCCCCGGTGGTTCAACGGAAAAACTGCGACACACAGAGCCGCGCCAATGCTACACCGCAGCCGGTCAACTCCTCATCGTCAACTCTTTGGGGTGGAGTCTCTACCGCAAACCGCAGGTGACAGCCCTTTACAACCTGCAACACGGCACCTGCATCTGCCTGCAAGATAATCTGCCTTTCATGATAGACCTCGGGCAAAATATACCGCCCCACCTGCAAGCCCCGCAGCAGGTTATGCCCCGCCACCCGCAAGGCAATGTGCTCTATGCGTTGTTGGCCGGCATCGTAGCCTTGGGGGCTTGGTGCTTCTCTCACAGCGACACATGGCACCTGCACTGCATTCTGGAGGGCAAGGGCGATATCAAAGCCCACACCTTGGCCCTGCTGGATCTACCGCAAAACACGGCTATTGAATCCATACACGCAGAGCCCCTGCGGGCAGACACCAACATACTCTACCACAGTGGGGCCATGCCTTACGCCGCCTACTTGCAACTCACCACGGCAGAGGGAAACTCCAGGCTGTACTTCTTCAACCAAGAAGCCGACCTCGTCTCCCCCGCCACCGGGGAACCCGGTGAGCCGGCATCAGACTGTGATACCGAACCGGCCCCTTGTCCCGAGGAGATTTAACATAACAGGCACTCAGGCCCCACGGCGGCCGCCGGCGGCCTCTCGTGCCGCATAGCACAAGAACATGATTGCCCCGGCTACACCACCCAGGGTATCCATGAGCATATCTTTCTGCGCATCCCATACATCCCCCTGAGAGCCCAAGAACGCAAGCCCGGCACTGCCACCGTCAATTTCGGCATATATCCACTCTACCAGCTCCCAAAAATTCGCCACTGCCATAATGATAACCACGCCATACACCGCCGCAGTTTTGGCAGAGGGAGCCCCCTTGTAACGCCAAAGCATCTCTGCAATACCTACGGCATTAAGCCCTACCACAAAATGGGCCATGCGGTCGTAATGATTGCGTTCAAACCCGAAAAACTCACCCACCGCATCAAACGGCACCAGCTCAAAGGTATAATGGGCCCCTACCACCTGCAACCAACACCACAGAAAAATGAAAAAATATGAGAAAACACTCAACTTTAACCAACGGTACAGCGCCCCGAACACCGCTATCAGCACAAACACCATGCTCATCTCGGTCCACCATACCTGCATATCATAGGGATTAATCGCCGACCAGCAAATAAGCCCCAGCAATATAAGCATAAATACCGACATGATGATGGAACGCTCTTTCATACGCACCCCATCATACACCCCCGTAAAACAGATATCAAGCTCATATTTCAGCCCTAACCAACTCCTGCAATGCGTGGGTCTGTTTCAGATTTGCTGGTGCTTCAGACACCATTCTATGACAAAAAAAGTAGCAATCCAGCCTTGCTTATCTTTGTAACACTCGTTACAAAGAGCTGATGATAAAACAAATATATAAGCAAGATGGCTGGACTGCTA
>JAFYUT010000046.1 GCA_017549485.1 Akkermansia sp. | reverse complement strand
TAGCAGTCCAGCCATCTTGCTTATATATTTGTTTTATCATCAGCTCTTTGTAACGAGTGTTACAAAGATAAGCAAGGCTGGATTGCTACTTTTTTTGTCATAGAATGGTGTCTGAAGCACCAGCAAATCTGAAACAGACCCCATTCTAAAAATTTCCCACAGAAGGCATGAACCAAGCGTTAAAATGATGATTGTCTGAGTTGTCGCTCGAACGAAGCATTAAAACGCAAAAAACGAAGCAAATTCTCCGCAAGAACGGAATAAAACGATTGATATATAGCAGCGAAATAATTATTATTTCGTATTCTTATCGTTTTACTTGCAATTACATAGATGATACCGTAAATTGTTCTCAACAGTTCAGCTTGCAGGTAACTCAGATTCTCGTCAGGCGAGAGAACGGCCCCCTGCACGAGCTACTGCAACCATTAAAAACACAAATCAGATTCATCTCATATGAAGAGAACATTAATCGCGTTTTTCGCACTCGGCAGCGCAGCCATGGGGGTGACTTTAGAGGATGCTGTTGTAACAGGCAACGGCACCCTTGCGCTTCCGGAATCTACCGATGCTATTACGGGAGTTGCGGTCGTTAACATCGATGAACTGAAAGCCGCAATGTCCAAAAATGCCGAACTTGCTAAGTATACATTGATTAATTTCGATGCCGACCAAGATATCGGTCTCCAGACAAACTACATCAGCTATAATCACGATGGGGATGATGCTACAGCCGCAGTAATCAAAGAATCCGGTCTGTATGGTGCATGGAATAACGGTGGCGCCTATAGTGTCGGCATGAATACCGGTACGGGCTTCGAATCTGCAGATTTCTGGCAAGGTGGTGTCAGTGCTGCTGTAACTCTTACTTATGAGTACAGCAAGGGAACGTCAGGCACATTCACTTTGTTGGACACTGACGGTAACGTACTCAAATCAGTCGGGGGGAACTACAATACCACTCTCCGCGGTCAGGGCTTATCATTCGGAACCGTTGTTCTGAATGAGCGTTTCGTAACAAATGCTTACATATTCAATCAGGTTGTAACCGCAGATGAGGCTAAAGCCCTCGGCCAAGCCGCTGCCGAAGCGGCACTTGTTCCCGAGCCCACTACAGCTACGCTAAGCTTGTTGGCTTTGGCCGGTCTTGCAGCCCGCCGCCGCCGACATTGACGCGACCTAGGCATTGGGTATCGCCATACAAACTTTAGAGGAGCGCCCTCCTACACAATATTCCCGCCCCTGAATTCATGCCGAAGGCGGGATTTTTGTATAGAGATAAACGGATGAAGTTTTATAAATTCCCCACATACGGATAGATGAAGAATATCGATAAATAACATTTTTGGTATTTCCGATTTTTTTGCTTGCATTTGCATATAAGATACTGTAAATTGCTCGCAGCAGTTCTGATTACAGGTATCTCAGCATCCCATCGCGCGCGGGAAAGGGTATCCCTACACGAAATGCTCAAAAATCTTTACTAATCAATTCTTACAATCATGAAAAAAACAATCATCGCATTGATGGCTCTTGGCACGTGTGCTATGGGTGCTACCACATTGAGTGACGCAGTATACTCAGCGGTTGGTAATAATGTAAATGAGGAAACGGCCATAACGGGCAGTGGAAGTTTCACGGTTACGTATACTCTCGATGTAACAGCTCTTGATAAATTGAAGCTCACAGGGGCAACACTAGACGAATTCAAGAACTACTCCCTGATTTCTGTATCTGGTGCAGGAACTGATAAACATGTGGGCTCAGCGTTGGGATATAGCAGTGTTCGTATTGATGACAATGGAAATATTGTACAAAGTGGTGGAACTGCATATGTGAAAGCGTGGGGTATTTTCCAGCAGGCTATTGTTGCAACAGACAATGGAATACACAGCGGGAATTACTACGGAGGTAATAACTTGATTACTGCTAACCCAGTAACGTTAGAAGGCATGACTGCCGCGGATGATTTGAGCAAATTAAATTCGATATCCGTTACTCAGGTGCATACCGATGGTACCAGTTCGGCTATCTATACGACCTTAATATGGGAAGACAATACTGTTAATACGTTCACTGCTACTAATACCAGCCTTAAGTGGAGTTCTAATAATACTGGCGTATTTGGTGCATGGGATTATCTTGGCGTTAACACTGAGTTGGTGAATTCCGTTTATCTGTTCTCCGATACAGTAAATGCTGATACTGCGTGGTCATTGAATACTGCAGCAGCTGCTGCCCTTGTTCCCGAGCCCACTACGGCAACTCTCAGCTTGCTTGCTCTCGCAGGCCTTGCTATTCGCCGCCGCCGCCGCCGTCGCTAAAGCTATGGCGTGGCAAGCCGTTGCCGCAAGTAAGACATATATATCTTTTTCATATAAGGCCGTTGCTTTCTTCTAAGTAACGGCCTTTTTTTTATTGGGAGAAGAATTGAGGCAACGGATATAGCCGTAAGGAGAGCTCACGCGGGATAGCGGTGGGAGGCTTCACAAATCCAGCCAAGGCGTACCGGTGGCAACACCGTAGTGAGGGTGAGCCCACAGGCGGAGGGCCATCAGCCCGGGAGAGGCCAGCCCTAATAAGAAACGCTTGCGCTGGTTGGCGCGTGGCAGCTCCGGCAACTCACCCGGTGGCGGTAATGGGGGCGCGGGGGGAGCTGCAGGCAGCACAGGCTGCAGCCCCATGCAAGCAGAGCAATGCCCACAGGGCGGCATGGTGGCAGCCGTAAAATAGGACTCGAGCGCAGCATTGATACAAGGGGCCGTACATAAAATATCGCAAAGCGTTTGGTAGCGCGCTAAATCAGCCGTTTTACGGTGGGCATAAGTGGCGGAAAGCTCTGCGGCCATGGCTCGGGCATCCGCCGGGGCGTGAGAGCGCAGGTATAGCGCTTGTTGACGGAACGTGAGTTTCCACTCGCCTGAGGACTCGCATTCTTTGAGTTGTTCCATAGCCTCGGCATAGCTGCAATCCCATGCGGCGGCGGCGTCCTCTACCTCACCCTCGGGATGCTTGTGGAGCCAGGTCAGGCGGGCAGACTCAGCATGGCCCCTGCCCTCTAAAATAGTAGGCAAGGGAAAGAGCGGTTTAACTTTATAGAATTTATAGCCACGTGCAGCGGTATGCACCGCCCCCAGTTTATCCAACCGCCACAAGGCACGCAGGGCGACATCCTCGGGTACATCGCAGGTGGTGCCCAGCTCCCACAGAGAAACGGCGCGAGCTCCATGTGGCATAAGCCAGCGCACGGCACGCTGCACGCCTTCCGCATCCGGCTCGGCGGCGTGTATACGGTTTTCGGCATCAATTCTGCCGGATTCCGACACAAGTACCAGAGAGCAACAAGGCTTGCCATCTCGCCCGCCACGGCCGGATTCTTGCAAGTAGGCCTCGGGGGATGTAGGCTCATCAAAATGAATGACGGAGCGGATATCCGGTTTATCAATGCCCATACCGAAGGCAATGGTAGCAACCAGTACATCATGCGCATTATGAAGGAATGCGTCTTGCAGGGATTCTCGGGTCTCGGTTTTCATGCCGGCGTGGTAACCTACCGCATTGAAGCCGAGTTGTTGCAAGGCCGCCGCCACTTCTTCCGTACCCTTGCGGGTGCGTGTGTACACCACAGCCGGGCGGTTGTGGGCATCTTGCAAAAAACGGCCGATGTAATTTAATTTATCCTCCACCCCCACAACTTGGCGCATAATGTTGGGGCGATAGGGAGAGATGGAGAAAACATCTGCCTGGGCTATACCGAAATGTTCACACAAATCCTGCTGCACACGTAAAGTAGCCGTAGCTGTAATTGCCATGGCATTGCGGAATCCCATACTGCGGTACAAATCCGGTAATTTCAGATAATCGGGGCGAAAACTATGCCCCCATTCCGATACACAGTGGGCTTCATCTACCACAAAAAGCATGCGCTGAGCAGCAGAGAGAGCTTGTTGCAAGTCTTGATTTTCCAGAGACTCGGGTGCTACAAAAAGCAAACGGATATCACCTGCGGCCAACGATGTCAAAAGGGCTGTTTTTTGTTCCGGTTCAAGGGTAGAATCGAAACGCTCAGCCGCGATACCAAGGCGTTGCAAGCCCTGCACTTGGTCTCGCATGAGGGCAATGAGCGGAGACACCACCACCGAGGTACCACCACACAACACGGCCACGGCCTGATAACAGAGGCTCTTGCCATGCCCCGTAGGCAGCACCCCCAGTACATTGTGCCCGGCAAGCGCAGCGGCTATCAGCTCTCGCTGCCCTGCCCGCAGTTGCTTTTTGCCGAACAAATGCAGGATTCGGCGCTCTTGCGCATCACTGAAACACTCCGCGTTCATCAACGCGCTTCATCATGCCTTACTTGCGGTGTAAAGTCAACCTTTTTGCTTGCTATTTACGGCATTTCGGGGTAGACTGATTGCAGCATGAATATTCTCGTAACAGGTGGCACAGGCTTTGTGGGCGCCAACCTTTGCCACAGATTGATTGCAGACGGCCACCGAGTCATCTGTCTTGATAATAATTACACCGGTTCGCTTGAAAATGTGGCGGATTTGATAGAGAACCCCAACTTTACTTTCGTTGAGCATGATGTGATAGAGCCGTGGGATTGTGACACCCGGCTGGACCGCATCTATAATCTGGCCTGCCCCGCCTCACCGCCGTTCTACCAAGGCAACCGCTCCATCTTCACCACCAAAACCTGCGTGCTGGGTATCCTCAACATGCTGGAGCTGGCTAAAAAGCACAACGCCCGTATTTTGCAAACCTCTACCTCAGAGGTATACGGGGAGCCACAGGTACACCCGCAGCCGGAGCATTACCGTGGCAATGTCAACCCCATCGGTATACGCGCCTGCTATGATGAGGGCAAGCGCTGCGCCGAGAGCCTCATGTTTGACTACCACCGCCATGAAGGGGTGGATATTCGCGTGATTCGCATTTTCAACACCTACGGCCCGCTCATGAACCCTGAGGATGGGCGTGTGGTCTCTAACTTTATCTGCCAAGCCCTGCGTGGCGAAGATATTACCATTTATGGGGAGGGGCAGCAAACCCGCTCCTTCCAGTACGTGGATGACCTCATTGAGGGTATGGTGCGTATGATGGAGAATGAACACGGTTTTGTAGGCCCCGTCAACATCGGCAACCCGGGAGAATTCACCATACGCCGCTTGGCTGAACTGGTGCTTGAAAAAATACCCACCTCCAGCCAACTGGTACAACGCCCCTTGCCGTCCGACGACCCCACACAACGCCGCCCGGATATCACCCTTGCCGGAGAGAAGCTGGGCTGGGCCCCCACTATTCCGCTCTCTGAGGGGTTAGACAAAACCATAGCCTATTTCCGCAGTAAACTCGGACTTTGATTTTAACACTAACAACACACACTTATATGAAATTTACGGAGAAACTTCAAGCACGCATCAACGCCACCCGCTCTGCACTCTGCGTAGGGTTGGATCCCCGCCCGCAATCGGAAAACCTTGCTGAGCTGGAGGCATGGCTGAACCAAGTGGTGGAAGAGACTGCCCCCTACACAGCCGCCTACAAGCCCAATATTGCTTACTTTGAAGCCATGGGGCTGCCCGGCCTGCAAATGCTGGAGAACCTGCTCAAGAACATGCCCAAAGAGATTCCCGTGATTCTGGATGCCAAGCGCGGCGATATCGGCGAAACGCAGAAATACTATGCACAGGCATACTTTGAACGCATGAATGTGGATGCCGTTACGCTCAATCCCTTCATGGGCTAGGATATCTTGGAGCCCTTCTTGGGGCATGAGGGCAAGGCCGTATACCTGCTGGCCGTTACCTCCAATGCGGGATCTGCCGATATTGAGCGCCAAGTGCTGGCCAATGGCCGCAAGGTATACCAACTGGTAGGCGACATGGTAGAACGCGCCCGTGCTGAGGGGGCCGCAACCGAGGTAGGCATGGTGATGGGGCTTACCAATGCCAGTGGCGAACTGCTGAGCGAATTGCCCGATGCGCCCCTGCTCATCCCCGGCTTGGGTGCCCAAGGCGGCGACCTGAGCGCCCTGACCGGCGGCACACGCGTAGCCCCGCCCGTCATCAATGTGTCCCGCGGCATTCTTTACCGCGATTTAGACCTCACCCTTGCCCAGCGTGCTGAGAAATACGCCCTGCAAATTCGCGAGGCTCTTTCCCTGTAAAGTTTTATGAAACAATATCTTGAGCTGCTGGATGATGTACTGACCAACGGTGTGGGCCGTGCGGACCGCACCGGTACGGGTACCATCGGTGTGTTCGGCAGACAAACCCGCTTTGACCTGCGCCGCGGATTCCCCTGCCTCACCACCAAAAAGCTGCACCTGCGCTCCATTATCCACGAGCTGCTCTGGTTCCT
Source organism: Akkermansia sp. (assembly GCA_017549485.1). Classification (GTDB taxonomy): domain Bacteria; phylum Verrucomicrobiota; class Verrucomicrobiia; order Verrucomicrobiales; family Akkermansiaceae; genus Akkermansia. The sequence goes on along the minus strand of JAFYUT010000046.1, from coordinate 12,236 downwards.
TAAAGGCAGCACCAATATCAAATACCTGCAAGATAACGGTGTAACCATTTGGGATGAATGGGCAGATGAAAACGGCGACTTGGGCCCCGTGTACGGCAGCCAGTGGCGTAAATGGCCGGATGGCAACGGCGGCAGCATAGACCAGATTGCCAAGTTGATAGACGGGCTCAAAAACAACCCGTGGAGTCGGCGACACATTGTCTCGGCCTGGAATGTGGCCGAGGTAGACAACATGGCTTTGCCCCCCTGCCATTGCCTGTTCCAGTTCTGTGTGATACCGGCGCAGAAAGAGGGAGAAAAGCATGGGCTGAGCCTGCAACTCTACCAGCGTAGTTGTGATTTGTTCTTAGGTGTGCCGTTCAACATTGCCAGCTATGCCCTACTGCTGATGATGACAGCCCAAGTGTGCGGGTACGAGGCCCGAGAGTTTGTACACACTTTCGGTGATTTACACTTGTACAACAACCATTTGGAACAAGCCAAGCTCCAGCTCAGCAGAGAGCCTCGCCCCCTGCCCACCATGCGCCTTAACCCCGAGGTTATGGAAATTGACGGGTTCTGCTATGAGGATTTCACACTGGAGAACTACGACCCGCACCCGCACATCAAAGCACCCATCTCTGTATGACCCCTACCTATACAGGAGTTGTAGCCATGGCTGCGGACCGCGCCATCGGACTCAATAACACCATGCCTTGGCGATTATCTGAGGACCTCAAGCTGTTCAAAAAGCTTACCATGGGGCACCCCATCCTTATGGGGCGTAAAACGTGGGATTCTTTGGGGCGCCCGCTGCCCGGCAGACAAAACATCGTGCTGACACGGGCATCTGACTTTGAAGCACCCGGTGCCATTGTCATTCATGATATTGCAGAGCTGGAAACACTGGAACTGCAAGACAATGAGGTAATGGTGATAGGCGGCGCACAGATTTACAAGCTCATGCTGCCGTATATGAAGGGTATTTATGTGTCTGAGGTAGCCGGAGAATGGGCGGCAGATACTTGGTTCCCCGAGTTTAAAGAGCAATTCCCCGTACGTAAAGAGCTGGAGGAGTTTGAGGGGTTTGTTTCCACCCTCTACACACGTAAGTGATTCAATATTTAAAATAAAACGCCGCTGCATGAGGTTTTAATTACCACGCATGCAGCGGCGGACTTGTTTCTATAAGGGGAGTTGGGGCAATCTCAGTGTCATCCATATAGATTAACGTTTACCTTTACCGAACTTCTTACCACGGTCATCAAAGCGCCGCATATCCACCTTGTGCTTGGCCAGGGCTTTGTGATGGACCATCTTCTTCTTATCGTGCTTTTTGACCACTTTGTGCAGGTGCTTATCATGCTTGCAATCGTCATTGACTACCACTTGAACACCGTGCCCGGATACATTAACCGCAACGCTTGCTGCGCTGGCCTGTGCGGACATTAAACCAAGTGCCAATACCGCCATAGCGGCCATTCTCTTTACGTGTTGTTTCATAACATTATTTTCTATTTGTTTGTTGTTTTCTTGCAGGGCATCGTGCCCTATGCAGTTAGAGACACCGCATTGTTCTGTTTTGTTCAAATATTTTAACTTTTTCTTTAATAAAACTAATAATTGTGTAATAATAAGCAAAAAAGCTTGCAGAGGGAGGCGTGTTGAGGTAGTATGTGTGCACGCACCGCAATGCTGCGTACATGGATGGGTGGCAGAGCGGTTTAATGCAGCGGTCTTGAAAACCGCCGAAGGCTAATACCTTCCGTGAGTTCGAATCTCACCCCATCCGCTGAAAAAGCCCCGCACATGCGGGGCTTTTTTGTTGGCCGAATACAATCTACCCAACCTAAGGCATTGGAACACATAAAGGGCGAGCCGACAAACTCGACTCGCCCTTGAAAGGAATCACAATAGGATTAAAACTTAAGCAGCCGGTTGCACATCGGCAGGGGCAACGGGTTGAGCCTCGGCAGCAGACTTTGCGGCGTCGGCCTCTACTTTAGCGGCATCAGCGGCAGCCTTGGCAGCGTCGGCCTCAGCCTTAGCGGCATCTGCGGCAGCCTTGGCAGCGACAGCCTCAGCCTTAGCAGCATCAGCGGCAACCTTGGCAGCGACAGCCTCAGCCTTAGCGGCATCTGCGGCAACTTTGGCAGCCTGAGCCTCGGCCTCTGCGGCTACGGCATCTTTTTCAGCAGCGGCAGCCAAAGCAGCATTCTTCTCAGCCTCAGCCTTGGCGGCATCGGCGGCAATCTTGGACTGCTCAGCCTCTACACGGGCCGTATCGGCAGCAATCATAGCCTGAACAGCCATGGCGCTATTCTCATTGGCATGCTTGATGTTCTTCTCAGCCTCAGCAATTTTCTCGGCAGCAGTCTTTTCAGCCAGAGCCAAGGCCTCCTCACGGGCTTTAGCTTCGGCAGCAGCCTTGGCCTTAGCTTCGGCCTCAGCCTTAGCAGCAGCCTCAGCCTCGGCTTTAGCCTTTGCGGCGGCATCAGCCTTCGCTTTGGCATAGGCTTTATCAGAAGCCTCGCGGCGGGCCTCAAACTCGAAGTCCTTGAGCTGGGCAGAAATCGGGTTGCAAGACTTAAGCAAGGCGAGAGATTCAGCAGCGGCGGGAACATCGGCAGCAGATTCAAGCATCTTGACTACATCGGCAGTGGCTTCTTTTACAGAAGGCTTATCAACGGAAACAAGCACCTGCACCACCTGCACATGGCCCTTAGCGGCAGCAAGCATCAGCGGTGTTTTGCCCTCTTTGTTCTTGGCGCATACATCCAAACCGGCCTGTACAAGGTGGTAGCAGCACAGGGCCTTACCATCGCGAGCGGCGATGTGCAGAGCCGTGTTACCGGCATCATCGGCCTTGTTAAGCACCTTACCCTCCATGGCGTATTCTTTTTCCATGGCCTGGATGGCCTCGGCCTCGGCCTTCACTCGGTGATGCAAGTCAATGTCGGCATCATTGAGGGAAACGAGCGGAAGCAGCGAGATTGTTGCGCGAGTGTCATCCTTTTTGGCAAGGGATTCAATCTTGCGCTCGGCACGGGAAGCAGCCTGAGAAGCCAGCATCTCCATTTCAAGCTCAACTTCAAGTTTGCTGAGTTCTTCATCGGAAATCTTGCCCTTAACATTGGTCAAAAGCTTGCATGTTTCAAGGTAAGATTTTTCACGGTTCTTAGAGAAAACCGGGCCGTAAACCCAAGAATCGCGCTTCTTATAAGCAGACTCTGCGTTTGCAGCCAGTTGAGCAGCGGTATGGCCATCAGCATTCACGGCATCGGGGTTAGCCCCCATCTTGAGGAGCAAATCCACCACCGTATCATTACCGCGCATAGCTGCAAGCATAAGAGGCGTATAGCCGTTTTTCTCAGGAGTATTGATATCTACACCCTTCTTGACCAGTTTGTATGAGGTGAAGCGCATGCCACTCCAAGCAGCCCAATGCAAAGCATTGAAACCGTCCTCATCGGTAGCATGAATGTTAGCACGATTATCAAACAAAGCGTCAATGTAGTAGATACGGTTAATGTCGGTCTCGGCAGCCTGCTTCGGGTCATTGAAGTTGGCATAGGCGGCCCACATCAAGGGCGTGCGCTTGTTGGCGTCTTGAGTATTGACAAAGTCAGCATTCTTCTTGCTGCCTTCTTCCAACTCTTTCAGGAAAGGCTCGTCCTTTTCCACACCCTTAACATCTTTCACGTCACCTTTACGAATGAGTGACACCAAAGAGTCCGTGGGGGATTTGTGAGCAAACGCATCCTTGAGCAAGTTACAGGCATAACCGAGAATACCCATGATAACGAGCAGGATAACGAAATCCTTGATAATGGGTTTCCAATCAGTCTTGATTTCCACCTGATCCGCAGACTCCGCAGGAGCAACGGGAGTTTCAACCTCAACTTGTTGAGGTTCAGCTTTGGCTGCGTCTTTCTTCTTCTTATAATTCTTGTGAGACATGTTAGCAAAAAATCAGAAGTTGAGTGAATCAGGCATTCTGGGGAGCAGCCTCTTCCTCAGAGGCATCAGAATCAGCGGAGGCAGGAACATCGCCGGCGTCTTCCTCAGGTTTATCAGACACGAAGCTGTCTTTGGTGAGGATAATGGCAATGGGGGAAATGAAAGCCATAATCATGTAGATGGTCCACATAAACTCCGGAGAGTTCCAGAAGTCGATATGGCCGGTATCCATCTTGGCTGCGATACCATCGTAGCAATAGTAAGATACCAACAAACCACCTACCACGCCGTTAATGGGCTTGGCAATGAACATGGGCAATGCAGACAAGGACATGTAGGATGCAACCTTATCTTTGGGAGCTACGCGAGCCACGTACTCAGAGAAACGCGGGCTGAACAAGAGCTCACCGGAGGCGAATACGATAATCTGAGCCACGATAGCCACGAAATAGGCCTGCCCGATGGTCTCAATACCGGGAATGATGAAATACCACTCCGGCGGGATGGCCAGCAGAATCATGGAACAAGCAGAAATCGTCATGCCTGAAATCATAAGCTTAACCGTAGAGAAGCGGTTAAGAATCGGGATGATGAGAATCAAACCGGTAATGATGATGAAAGGATTGAACGAGTTGACCAAGCCCAAGGAGAAATCATCGCCGATGGCACGGGTGTAGTACTGCGGCATCACCAAGAATTGCAGGGTGAATACCAAACGCACACCGAGGGTGAGCACCAAGAATACAATGAGTTTCTGGAAAGGCTTCTCTTTGGCAACCTCGCAAATAAGCTGGAGGGGGCGGCGCTTGGAAGCCTCGTTTTTAGCGATGCGCTCCTCAGGCACGGCGTAGTTATCTTCATCAATCAAACGGGTAAAGATGAAGGCAACAACGTTGCATGCCGTACCGATGTTTACTACCCACCACAAGCTGTTAATGGGGCCGAACGCAGCACGGAGCGGGTCCACAATGGCAATACCGGCCAAGAATGCACCGATATTCATAAACAGGTAGTAGAAATTGAACCCGGTGGGACGAGCACGCAAGGTGGTGAAGCGACGTATCGAGGTAGAGATACAGGGGCTCATGAAGGCTGTGCCGAATGAAAGAACGGCAATGCCCATAATCACGAAATACTTGGAGTCTTCCTGTGAAAGCCCGCAAATATGCATACCGAAGTCGGAACCCAACCCCATGATAAGACGACCGCCGATGAGCAGCGCAAAGCCTATCAGATAGGTTTTCTTCAGACCGATAATATCACAGATGGTGCCCACGGCAAATACAAACATGGACAGGAACAGGGTATACATACCCACCCAGTAGGGTGCGTCGGCATCATTGAAGCCGCAATAGTCCTTCAAGAACAGTGTGAAAACGATAATCAGCGTAAAGTACGACAGACCATCGAAGAACTGGATGAAGTTAGTGTACCAGAAGTCCTTGCTGCACTCACGCAGCACTTTGAACTCCGAGAAGTACTTGGCTATGGGGTTTTGTTTTTCAGCGCTCATTATATTATTCTGAGTGTGTTTAATATGGCAGGGAGTTAAGAGAGAACGGCACCTCTGCTGGCATTGGTAGCCAATTTACGGTAGCGTTTGAGCCACTTACCGGCAACCTCCTGCATAGTAGGCTGCCAGACAGCGCGGCGGGCGGCGATTTCCTCATCGCTGAGTTCAGCGTTGATGGAACGGTTGGGGATGTCGATGGAGATGATATCACCATCTTTAAGCAGCCCGATAAGGCCACCTTCTGCCGCCTCGGGGGAGACGTGGCCGATGCATGCACCGTGGGTAGCACCGGAGAATCGGCCGTCCGTAATAAGGGCAACGCAGTTACCCAAGCCCTTGCCCATGATGTAGCTGGTGGGGGCAAGCATTTCTTGCATGCCGGGGCCACCCTTGGGGCCTTCGTTACGGATGACAACCACATCACCGGGCTTTACCTTATCGGCCAGAATGCCGGCACAGGCATCCTCTTGGCTTTCAAAGATAACGGCGGGGCCACGGTGTACCATCATTTCAGGCAGCACACCGGCTTTTTTGACGATGGAGCCCTGCTCTGCGAGATTGCCGAAGAGCACGGCAAGGCCACCATCGGGGGAGTAAGCATTTTCAACGGTGCGTATCACAACCGGGTCTTGAGTAGAAAGGCCCTCCATCTGCTCACCGAGGGTCTTACCGCTCACGGTGGGCAAATCCGTATGCAAAGCACCGGGAATCTTATTGATTTCAGCAAGAATGGTCATGATACCGCCGGCACGCAGTACATCATGCATGTGGAATCGGGAGCTGGGAGCCACCTTGCAGATGTTGGGGGTGCGGCGGGAGATTTCATCAATACGGCGCAGGTCGTAGTCCAATCCGGCCTCGGCAGCAAAGGCAAGCGTGTGCAACACGGTGTTGGAGGAGCCCCCCATGGCCATATCGCACGTGAAAACATTATCAATGGCTTGCTCAGTGATGAGGTCCCGCGGCAGGGGGCCACCTTGCAATGCCATTTCTACCGCACGGCGGGCCGCGGCTCGCCACAGTTCTTTACGCTCTTCAGAGAGCGCCAGCAAAGTGCCGTTGCCGGGCAAGGCCAAGCCAAGCACCTCACACAAGCAGTTCATGGAATTTGCGGTAAACATACCGGAGCAAGAACCGGCTCCGGGGCAAGCGTTGCACTCCACAAAGTGCAGCTCTTCTTCAGAAATCTTACCGGCTGTGCAGGCAGCCACAGCCTCAAATACGCTGTTGAGGTCCAAATCCTCACCGTTGCGGCCCTTACCCACGGCCATGGGGCCACCGGAGCAGAAAATGGTGGGGATATTGCAACGCAAAGCGCCCATCACCATGCCGGGAACTATTTTGTCACAATTGGGGATGCAGATACAGGCATCGAACGCATGGGCGCTCAGCATGGTCTCCACACTGTCCGCTATCAGCTCTCGGCTGGCCAAAGAAAACTTCATACCATGGTGAGCCATGGCAATACCGTCACACACGCCGATGAGATTGAACTCTATGGGGGTGCCGCCGGCCTTACGCACCTCGTCCTTGATAAGCTCAGCCACCTTATTGAGGTGAACATGGCCGGGAATCACCTCATTAAAAGAGTTACAGATGGCAATGAAAGGCTTGCGAATATCCTCATCGCTCATACCCGTGGCTCGCATCAAACTACGATGCGGCGCGCGTTCTATACCGAGTTTTGTACGGTCTGATAACATAGCGCGCGTATTATATCATAAAACAAAACGATTTTCCAGCTAAAAAATTTCGACTGACTTCTTTTCCTTCTTGACGCCTTACCCCCACGCGTGTAGAATACCGCTTATGGTAAAATGCAACATGACATATCAGGGCGGGCTGCATTGTCAGCTTCAGCACGGGCCGAGCGGTGCCACCATCTACACGGATGCACCCGTAGATAACCACGGCAAGGGTGAATCTTTCTCCCCTACCGACCTGATGTGCTCAGCCATGGCAGCATGCATGGCCACTATCATGGGTATTTATGCCGAAAAGGAGGGGCTGGATTTGACCGGCTGCACCATTGAAGTGGGCAAAGAAATGAGCGCAAACCCGCGCCGTATCGCCCGCATTGAAACCGTCATTTCCGTTCCCCTGCCCGCCGACAATCCTCATAAGGAGGCCCTTTCTCAGTGTGTATTGGGCAGCCCTGCCATGCTCAGTCTGCACCCCGATATTGAGATTCCCATTACGTGGAATTGGTTGGGCTAATCATTCACCCATGAACAGGCTCAAATACCTCTATTGGCTTACGCCTTTGATGATTCTGCTCAGTTGCGGCAGACCCCTCACGGATTTGCTCGGCGCAGGGTGGTTGATGGCAGCCATCATCATACCGTTCATCCTGCTGACATGGGGTATCGTGTGGCTGAGGCTATACAGCACCGCTGTTTTGCGCCCGGAGTTTGCCGTGCTTTCCATTTTGCCGCAAAGCATCTATTTTGTAGCGAAAGGCACGGGCACAGAGCTACTGCATGAGCCGGTCTGGCAAAATCTTTATGTCATTTGCTGGATTGCGTTTGCCATGGTAATTATTCTGAGCCTGAAACCCAAGCACAAGCAAGACAAAAATCAACCGCTTTCCAAAGACCTCATTTTCGGCATGATGAGCATACTCACCGTGGTGTATGCATTCACCACCATGGGAGCATACGCTGCCGATATTTGTTACCCCTGATTTTCTCCATCTTACAAACATGAAAACTAAAGTCCTTACACTCTCCACCCTTGCAGTAGCCTTAAGCGCATGCAGTAACCCATACTCCGACTGGGATTTACCGAATGTGGTACGCCGTAACCAGCCGCAACCCGTAATTAAAGAGTCTTCCAAGCCGACTCAGCAAGTACAACCCGAGTTTGCAAAACCCGCACCCAAGCCCCGGCCCAAGCAGGTTCAGCAGGTGCAGCCTGAGTTTGCAAAACCCGCACCCAAGCCCCAACCCAAGCAGGCTCAGCAGGTGCAGCCCGAATTGACCAAGCCGGAGGTAAAACAAGCCCCTGCTCCCGTGGTAGAAGCACCCAAACCTAAACCCGTTACCGTAGCAACACAGCCTAAAACTCAGGTGCAGCCCACCTTTGAGCAACCGCGTCGTCAACCGGTTCAAGTGCAAAACTACACGCCCCGCCCCGTGATGACCCAAGCTCAAAAAGAGCAATACCCGGTAATGCCCGGCCAAAACCGCGCCCTTAAGCGTCGCCGCTAATCACATGGCTAAACAACGTCTTGATGTCATCATTGCTGCGCGGGGGCTGTGCGACTCCCGCGAGCAAGGGCGGCGTCTCATTATCAGCGGAGATGTTACCGTAGACGGCAAAGTGATTAACAAGCCCGGCACCAAAGTTGATGACACCGCTGAGATTGAAATACACAATAAGCCTCGCTACGTAAGCCGTGGTGGACTCAAGCTGGAGGGTGCACTCAAAGAGTTTCCCGTAAGCCCCGAGGGTAAGGTTTGTCTGGATATCGGTGCTTCTACCGGTGGATTTACAGACTGCCTGTTGCAGAACGGGGCCATACGCGTGCATGCCGTAGATGTAGGCGTAGACCAACTTGTAGATAAACTGCGCCATGATTCTCGCGTAGTGGTTAAAGAGCATTTCAACGCCCGCTACATGACACCCGAGGATTTGGGAGAGAAAGTTCAGCTGATTGTGAGTGACGTTTCATTCATCTCTCTCACCCGTATCTTACCGGCAGCTTACGCATGCTTGGAGGACGGCGGCGATATGCTGGTGCTGGTAAAGCCGCAATTTGAATTATAACCGGAGGATATCGGCCCCGGGGGCATTGTACGCAACCCCGCCCTGCACCAACGTGCCGTTGACCGCATTCGCGATTTCGTGGTCAATGAATTACACCGCGAGTGGATGGGCGTTGCGGACTCCCCCATTAAAGGCATGGACGGCAACAGGGAGTTCCTGGCTTGGCTCAAGTAAACAGTTTTTCCTCAAAGACTACAAAAAAGGGATGAGTTACTGACTCACCCCTTTTTTATCGGAAGCAACTTTACGTTTTTTACTGAGCAGCAGCCCCAATGGCAGAGTAAGAATCACAGAAGGGATTGAGCCATAGTCCACAATCCAAGGCAACCACACCAACCACAATTTACCCTTTAGAAGCTCATCGGGCAAACCGCAGAGAAGAAAAATAATACCGACTGCAAGTAGTATCCCCCCTATAAAAGGAGTTACCCCATCAGGTTTTTTGTACTGAGGATTATTTATTCTTCGGTAAATCCAAGCAATTTTATAATACCAATTCAGCAAGGCCATCAGCCCCCCGACAGAGAGAAAGATACAGCCTATGCAAATGCAGATGATTTCACTCATAGAGCTTGTTGGCAGAAAAACCCCGTCAAAGTAAAAACTCTGACGGGGTTTTGAAGTATCAGTATGAAAACAAAGAGAATCAGTATTTCTCCACAACCTTCATCATGGCGTCCATCTGAGCCTCAATAGACTCTACGAGGGCAATCTGAGTGCGGCAGCGATCCAGATTGTGCTCGGGGCGCTTAATCTTGAAGTAGGTATCACCCTCCAAGTAGTCGGTCAGGAAGCGCATACCGCACTCCATGGTAAGCAACTTACCGGAGAACGGAAGCAGCTCTTTCTCCAACGGGGTAAGGAAGGTAGCGGCCTCGCAGTAGCCCTTGGCAAGAGCTTCAAAGTACTCCATGCGCATGGTGACAAGAGAGGTATTCTTCTCATCCTCAGCAGCGGGAGAAGTGGAGGTGCGAATCATATCACCGAAGTCATACAGGGAAGAACCCGGCATGGTGGTATCAAGGTCGATTACGCAGATACCCTCACCCGTTACGTCATCAAGCATTACGTTGTTGAGCTTGGTGTCGTTGTGGGTCACACGCAGGGGCAACTCACCGCTGGCAAGGTAGTTAACCACCTTGTGGCAGTCAGCCTCGCGAGCCAAGAACCAATCAATTTCCTTGCGCACAGATGCAGCGCGGCCCAAAGAGTCGGCCTCAAGAGCAGCTTGGAAGTTCTTGAATCGCTTGGTCGTGTTGTGGAAATCGGGAATAGTCTCAAAGAGAGGAGCACCGGGAAGGTTGGCTCCCAGCTTCTGGAAGTTACCGAAAGCACGGGCAACCTCTATGCACTGGCCGGGGTTCTCAATCATGTCGTACGTGCGGGCACGATCAATGAACGGATATACGCGCCAGATGTTACCATCGGCATCCTGAGCATAGGGCTTGCCGTCCTTAGCATTAACAATGGTAAGGGTACGGCGATAAGCCTCTTTGCAGCCCTCCTCCAACAACACGCGCAAAGCCTCGTCCGTCACACGCTTCACGTTTTCCATGAGCGGGATGGGTTGCTTGAACACATTGCTGTTGATACGCTGCAAAATGTAGCTCACGCGCAGACCGGCTTGGTCTACGATAACACGGAACGTGTCATTAATGTGACCGGAACCGTAGGGAGCGCCGCAAACATAGTCGCCGCGCAGGTCAAACATTCCGGCAATGTTTTTGATATCGTACATGGTATGATAAATTAACCGAGTTTAGCGGGGTATACACCATCCTCAACAAGCTGAGCAATGCTCTCAACCACAGCGGGCTTATCGCTGGGATAGGTAACACCCAACCAGTTGGCGGTGGTCTTGATAACGCTGCAATCAGCCTTGCCGTTGTGAATCAGCTCATCTACAACCGTGGGGATGTAGCACTCGCTCTTCAGCTCAGAACCGTGCTCGGCCATGAAGTGGGTGAAGTGCTCCTGAATACGGGTAATGAAGCTGGCGGGGAATACCCAGAAGTTCATGGAAACGAGCTCCTCGGGGTCAACGGGCTTGCGCTCGCCACTGAGGCTGTCGCCACGGCATACGCCATCTTCCTCCATCTTAATCTTGGTGTACTCCTCTACGCTGTCGAGGTAACCATCCTTAATACCGCAGATACCGCGATTTACATCACCGTGGTCGCTCAGGGTGTTCTTGAGGGGATACCCAATCATGCCGTAGTGCTCCTTGCAGGGGCAACCGGGAGCAGCGGTAAGGAACTCAGCAGCCTTCACAAAGGCATCTGCACCGTAGAAGTCATCGGCATTCACTACACCGAACGGCTCTTTCACCACGTTGCGAGCGGCAAGCAAAGCGTGAGCAGTGCCCCAGGGCTTCACGCGCCCCTCAGGTACGCTGTACCCCTCAGGCAGGTCATCCAAGCACTGGAAAGCGTAATCAACCTCAATCTTGTCGGCAAAACGAGCGCCGACTTGGCTCTTGAAAGCCTCCTCGAAATCCTTGCGAATGATGAATACAACCTTACCGAAGCCGGCACGGATAGCATCATACACGGAATAATCAAGGATAACTTCACCATTGGGGCCCATGGGGTCCAACTGCTTGAGGCCACCGTAACGGCTGCCCATACCTGCTGCGAGAACAAGAAGTGTAGGTTTCATAATAAAATTGTAGTACTGTCGGTACGAGCATATTCTACCGATTCCTGTGGAACATTGCAAGCAAAAAGCGCGCGAAACAGGGTGATTTTCCCCGTTTCGCGCGCTTAATCATCACGCCGTCAGTGTTAAAACGTCAACTTATGCCCGGAGCGGGATTCATAATCGGCGCGTTGGTCATCGCCGATGGGGCCTACGGCAAAGTAGCGAGCCTCCGGGTGATTGAAGACAAGCGCACAGATGGCAGAGGCGGGTTGCATCATACATGTTTCTGTAAGTGTGGTACCGGTACGCTCTGTTGCATTAAGCAGGGCAAAGACCGTGCGTTTTTCCTGATGGTCGGGCTGGGAGGGGTAACCGC
>JAFYUT010000045.1 GCA_017549485.1 Akkermansia sp. | reverse complement strand
TACGCCCATGGGTAACAACTCGGCAATCAGTTTGAAAGGCTTAATACCCATCAGTGCTGCGAGGTCGGCAACCGATACGGGGGCTTTCACATTAATGGTACCGCCTGTGGGTACGGCTGCTGCTTTCGGAGCGGCCTTGGGGGCTGCTGCGGGTTTGGGCTCGGCTTTGGGAGCCGGGGCCGGGGCAGGTTTGCGCTCAGCTTTGGGCTCTGCCTTGGGGGCAGCCTGGCGGGGAGCAGGAGCTTGCTCTTTCTTAGGCTTGCGCTGGGGTTGCAGCAAATCAAGAGCTGCTTTCTTGGGAGCAGGTGCCTGTTTAGCACGTGCGGGGGCGGAAGGCGCAGCGGGCTGTGCCTGCTTCTCAGCAGGAGCCTGACTGGGGGCCTTCTTTTTCTTGTTGCCGAGCAGGTCAAGAACCTGCGGCTTCTTTTGTTCTGAATTTGCCATGTGTGGTATAAAATTGATTCTGTTCAGTCAGTTTCCTGCTGTCAATTATGCTTTTTTAGCTTTGTCTACAATGGCGAAGGCTTGTTCTTCGCTGATACCCAGTGCATCTACCAGGTCTTCGGGCTGCACGTAGCTTGCAATGCCTTGAACGGTAGTGAAACCGTTGGCTATCATCTCGTCTGCCAGCTCGGGCGTTACCTCAAGCACGGTTACCAATTCACTGGCACCCTCGCTTACATAGGTCTTGGTCTGAGTCATACGGTCGTATGCCTCTACACGTACATCCCAGCGGTCGTTCGGGGCAGAGATGAGTCGGGCTGTAAGGCGTACATTCTTACCGCGGCTGCCTTTGGCTTTTGCTGCTGTCTTGTCATCTGCCACGTATACGGATACAACGCGGTTTTCTTTGTCTACGTCAACCTTCACAGGCTCAATGGGAGCAAGAGACTCCAGAACCATGGCGGCTTTGTCGTCGGAGTACTCCAAGATATCCACCTTCTCGTGGTTAAGCTCGTTGACCACGTTCTTAACGCGGGCACCACGCATACCGACGCAGGCCCCGATGGGGTCTACATTCGGGTCAGAGCTGCGTACTACCAATTTGGTGCGGTACCCGGGCTCACGCACGATGTTGACTATCTCTACCGTTTGCTCAGCAATTTCAATCACTTCGCTCTCAAACAATCTGCGCACCAAGTTGGGATGGCTGCGGGAAAGAATGAGCTCATGGCCGCGAGCTCCGTCTTTCACCTCTACCACGTAAAAACGCAGCTTGTCACCGGTGGAGTAGTCCTCCTTGGGGATGCGGTGACGAGAGGGTACAATACCCTCAAACTTGTCTACCTCAACAATCACGTCACCCTTGTCATAGCGGCGTACGGTGCCGGTGATTACCTCGCCCACGCGGTCACGGAACGCCTCTGCCAGCATTTCTTGCTCAGCTTTGCGAATGCGCTGTTGCATGGTCTGGCGAGCCGTCTGCACGGCGATGCGCCCGAAGTCCTGCGGGGTGATATTGAGGGTAATGGTCTGGCCAACCTCAACAGTCTTACCTTTGCGGGCATAGAGCTGCTCGGCCACAGAAAGCTTTACCTCGTTGTAGGGGTCTACCAACTCTTCGTCAGGCACTACTACCATCTCGGCCTTAATCTTCACAGAGTTTTTCTGCGGGTTGATAACGGCACGGATGTTCTGAATGTGGTCTGCACCGGGTACCATTTTGTTGTAAGCGGTGAGGAAAGATGCTTCGAGAGCCTGAATCACGCGTTCGCGGGTGAGATCCTTTTCGCGAACGTAGAAGTCAATCAAGGCTGAGATGTCTGTAGCGGCCATTTTTATGTTTTGTTTGATGCTGAGTTTTGATTATCTGTCTGCTACAAAAAAAGAGCGGGTCTCAGACCCGCCCCAATCTATGAACAGACCGGAACTTGACGCGCGTATTCTAAGCCCTTACTGCCGATTTGTCAAGCAAAAATGAAATATCTAATACACCAACTGTGACTTAATTTTCTTACTTTGCGCGTGCGTACAGATTATATAGTTGCCACCTCTATGCATTTGTGCTAGTATATCGCCCGTATCAGCCTCCTCCTTTTTCGTTATGTCCGATAAAGATGAACATGCACCATCTCCGTCTCCATCGTTAAACCTTTTTGATGAAGAACATCAGATAGATACCATTGTCGTGGAGACGCCGGAAAATGCGGCTCCTTATGCCCGTGTCCTCTACCGTAAGTTGCAATCCGCGTTGGATGCCGGTAATGAAATGGAGGGCTTTAACCTTGTGCTGCAATTGCTCAAGGAGAATCCTGAGGATAAAACAGCTGCCGGCTTGCAGCGCCGAATCGGACAGCGTGTCTACAAGGAGGCCGCGAAAGAATTGTCGCAAGTTCTGTCGGATGGAAATCTGAGCCGCATCGCACAACTTGTGAATCGTTTGCGCCTGATGGCCGATGAAAAACAGCTTTCTACCTTGCCGGGGTATCGTACGGCTGCCGCCCGAGTAGATGAGGCTGAGTATCGTTATTGGAATGCCATGTTGCTCTCCGGTATCAGTAAAATGAAAGATACCAAGGATATCCGTGAGCGTGAGGCCATGGCTGTCAGCATTGAAAAGTTTGCAGCGTCCAAGAAACTTTCGTTTTTGCCGGAACACCGTGCTCTGGTTGACAAGGTGCATGCCGACTGGAAGCACCATTACCATTTGGAAGAATTGCGCACGAGCTTCCGTGAGCAGGAAACCGTTTATCTCGAAATCAAAAATCGTGTGAACACCGGCACTGATTTGCGCTTGTGCCGAGATGAGCTTAATCGTTGCTATGAGAATGTCAATGAGTTGAGGGAATTGCCCGAGACGGAGGAGTTACTTAAGCGTATTGCCGATACGTTGCAGAAAGTACGCTCTACCATCTTTGCCAGAACTCGTCGTAAGGCTATTATCAGCTCTATTGCCGGCATTGCCATTACGTTGGCTGTGTTTACCGTTGCTATGCTCATATATGCATTTGCCAGTGCGGGGTCTCGCGAGGATACGTTGCGTAATGCTCGTTTGGCTCGTAATTTGGAGTTGGTGCGCAGCAATGTTCAAGGTATGGAGCCTCTGCGGGCCTTGCGTACCATGCTCAGTTCCGGGTATGAAGATGAATTGGCCGAGGCATCCGATTGGTTGGCTGCGCATAAAGCCCTTTGTAATCATTTGGCCGTGGTGGAAAAAGAGCTTGAGGCTGCCGTGGCTACGCTCAATACGCCCGGCGTTACCCCTGCTCAAATGACTGAGGGCCTTGTTGTGGTGGAAAAAGCCAATAAACTTTGCAAAGAACTGGATTCTGCATACAATTGCCAAGCCGGTGAGTCTGTTCAGAACCTCATTCAGAGTTATACCAACTGCATGGCCGAAATCAGGCCTACCGTGCTCTCCCGATTCACGAATCCTTCTTCTCAGCTTAATCTCGAACAGTTGGATGCTCTTTATAAAGAATACATCGGTTGCCGTACGTTGCTTAACGTATCTTATGAGGACCATGAAGATATTCGCAGGGCATTTACCGCTGCCGTGAGTGCAGAATTGAGCCGTTTGAGTGCAGCGGCTCCTACCCCTGAGGATGCTGCCGCCATTGTGGACAGCTATGATCAGTATAATGAGACAATGAAACTTGACCCGGCATTGAGAACATCATTGGCTGACTACTCCCGCCGTTTTGCTCTGTTTAATGAATTGCCTCAGAAATTGCTGAGCGTTAATTCTTTGCCGGAGTATATAGAGGCTATTAAAGCATGCGGTGATTGTTATAACCGTGTGCCCACCGCGGTGTCATTGGCAGAAGTTGAGGCTATGGTGGGCAATGAAAATGCGGCCATGCGCGCCTACAAATTCAACGAGTTTTTCAAAGCTCCGGCAGATGCCCCCGTGGACACTCAGGTAATGCCCGAACTGCTGAAGTATCGTGCCGTGTATGCAGAGGGGGCTCCTTTGTACGGGGTTGTCCAAAAAACGGAGAATATAGAGGATGCTATCACCGATATTTGTACGGATTCCAAGCGATTCTGGCGCAAAGGATTTGTGCGTTGTATAGGCCATGGTAATTGGGTGTATACCGGTGCGAAAATCGGTGAAGACAAGGTGCGTCAGTACAATTCCAAGGGTGAACTTTACGGTAAGACTCTTTCACCTAAGAATAAGAAAGATGGCCTTACGCCGGTGCGCTTGGCTGATTGCCGCGCTGCCATGGGGTTCTCCCCCGATAAACTGAAATCGGGTGCAGTAACTCCGGCCCAATTGATGATGAATGTGGCAAGATTTGAAGATGCTGCGTGTCCGGTGTTTGCCCGTGCCTACTTGTTCCGCCAGATGGTGCTTATCATGGATGAACTTGATCCCAAGGCTTCCGGGGTGGCGTTCTCGCCGTCTCTCAAAGCGGATATTGAGGCTTTCAAGAAACTGCCCAAAGTAGCAGAGAAGCAGTATGGCTGTTGGATGCAGGGACACTTGCTCAAGACGGAAACTCCTTATAACGAATTCTTTGCTCAGGCTGCGCAGCATGATTATTGCGCTGAGATTCTGGCCTCAATCATGCCGATTACGGATGCCGTGGCTACCTATGCCGGTTTCTTGGATGCCGAAGGTAAGGTTATACGAGTATTGCCCGGTGAGGACGCCCTTTACGTGATGAAGAATGGCGTGATGTTGCCCTATACTGAGTCCGAAAAAACGCCCTATCTTCCCATCTTTGTGCTTTCGTTGAACAAAGTTCAGTAAATAGTTTGTCTTATTTATCAAACAGCCGATGCTCCGTTTGCTGAGCATCGGCTGTTGTTTTGCTTGAACAAGCCTGTTGTTTAAGTAGGTTGTTGTTTATCCTGCGGTATCGGTAGGTGCCGGGATGGTGAAAAACGCAGCTTTCGGGTGCCATCTTGTGCCGCTTTTTTCCGAAAGGTGCCGAATCTTGTAATTCTTACGCCCTTTTCGTTGTCGGCCCCATTGAGAATAGACGCAAGAACCGCCTCTACAGCAGCAGAGGCGGTGGAGCGGGTTGCACCCGGGCCCATGTAGCGTTGCACACGGGCTATGAGTTGCTTTTTATTCACTTGTTCTTAAGAGCATCGCGGATTTCTCGCAACAGAAGAATGTCTTCCGGCGTGGGGGCCGGTGCAGGGGGCTCTGCCGGTGCTGCTTCTGCCTCTTGCTTCTTGAAACGCATGCGCAGTTTGCAAATCATACGGATTGCAAAGAAGATGGAAAGCGCAATGATGAGGAAGTCTACTACCGTTTGCAGGAAATTACCGTATTTGATGCCATGATATGTAAGGGCCGCCAAGCTTTTATCGTCTCCGAATATCAGAGAGATAGAGGGCATAATGATATCATTAACAAGAGATGTAACAATCTTGCCGAAAGCGCCACCGATGATTACACCGATAGCCATATCGATTACGTTGCCTTTGAGGGCAAAGTTCTTAAATTCGGACACCCAACCTGTGGCGATATTTTTAATTTTGCTCATGGTGTTTCTGGTTGTTGAATGATTAAATCTTTTTGAAAGCTTTTACGCCCCACTCACGGCAGGTCCAAGTGTTGCCGTCCTCACAGGTGAAGATGCACACGCCACCGGTAGCTACTTTGATATCGTGTTCGGCACAAAACCCTGCGTAATCGCCCGTAATATGCGGGGCGAAACGGATGGTGCCGTTGGAGGATACACACAGCAGAACCTCTCCCTCTTGTACCTCGCCGGCAAGGTCTGTCCAGTTGGTAATGATTTGCTGTACATCTACTTTCCAGCCGGGGGGGACGATGGCTTCGGCGTTCCATTTTTCGATGGCTGCTTCGCCCAAGGCATCCAGCTCTTCGGCGCTCAGCGTGGCGGGGTCGGTGCCGTTTGCGGTGGCAATATCTGCCCCCAAGCGAGCTTTGGTTTCTTCCTCGCTGTGGTTTTCATCGGGGCCGTAGTCTACTTCAATAAAGCGGGCATCAGGCTGTACGGGGCAGGGATTGCCGAGTTCTTCTGCCGCGAGGGCTGCCGTACCCATGGTGCGTTGCAAGGGGGCTGCCAGAATGCGAGTGGGGGTGAGCCCCAACTTGGCAAGGTATTTACCGATACCGCGTCCGCGTTCTTCTTCTACCAAGGGGAGGTCGGTGCGGGAGCCGACTCTCGTGGGAGTTTCACCTTTGCGGAAGGTGTTGCCGTGGCGTGCTATGATGAGTGTTTTCATGTTGGTTGTAAGTATGTGAGATTGTTAAGCGGGGTCTTCCTCAATACGCAGGTTATCCATAATGTACTGGCGGCGGTCTGTGGTGTTTTCTCCCATGTAGAATCGCAATAAATCGCGCAGGCGTTTGGCGTTTTCCAATGAGACGGGCTCCAGACGAATATCCTCGTTGATGAACCCCTTGAACTCTTGCGGGGAGATTTCACCCAAGCCTTTGAATCGAGTGATTTCGGGGTTGCGGCCTAATGCCTTTACCGCTTTATCACGCTCGTTCTCGGAGTAGCAATAGATGGTCTTTTGCTTATTGCGCACGCGGAACAGCGGGGTCTGCAAAATGTAGAGATGCCCGTCCTGTATCAGCTCGGGAAAATATTGAATGAAGAACGTGAGCAACAATAAGCGTATGTGCATGCCGTCCACATCGGCATCAGTAGCAATAACGATTTTGTTGTAGCGTAAATCTTCTATGCTGCGGTCAATATTGAGAGCAAGGTGAAGGAAATCAAGCTCTTCATTACTCTCCATAATGGCGTTTTTGTTGAGTCCGAAACTGTTTGCCGGTTTGCCTCGCAGGGAGAATACTGCTTGTGTTTCGGCATCTCTTGCCGTGGTAATGGAGCCGGAGGCTGAGTCACCCTCCGTAATGAACAACATGGTCTCGTTAGCCCGTTTGTGCTTGGTGTCGTAGTGAACGCGGCAGTCTCTCAGTTTTTTATTGTGTACACGTGCTTTCTTGGCTCTTTCTTTGGCCACCTTACCTTGCACATCTGCCACTTTTTTGCGGGTACGCTCGCTTTCTTTAATCTTGTCCTCCAGCGCTTCCGCAATTTCAGGGTTTTTGTGCAGGTAGTTATCCAGCTCTTTAGCCATGAAATTGCTGACAAAGGTGCGTATTGTTTCTTTGCCGGGCCCCATGGTGTTGCTGCCGAGCTTGGTCTTGGTTTGAGACTCAAAGAGCGGCTCAATTACCTTGATACTGATGGCGGCCTCGATGCTGGCGCGAATGTCGGCAGATTCGTAGCTCTTCTTGTAGAAATTCTGTAGGGTTTTGACAATGGCCTCACGGAACGCGCTTTGGTGAGTGCCACCCATGGTAGTATGCTGGCCATTGGCAAAGGAGTAGTATTCTTCGCCGTACTGGTCACTGTGGGTAAAGACTACCTCAATGTCCTCGCCTTTCAATTGAATGGGCGGGTAAAGCGGTTCGCTGCCCATTTCTTCTTTCAGCAAATCCAACAAGCCGTTGCGGGAAACGTGGTTTTTACCGTTCAGATTCAGGGTTAATCCCGTGTTGAGGTATGTATAGTAACGGCACATGCGCGTGACGTACTCCAAATTGTATGAAGCGTTTTCGTCAAATACGGTGCGGTCTATCATCCATGTCACTTTCGTACCGTCTGCCTCATCCGTAGCTTCCGTTACATCTGACCCTTCAACCATTTCACCGGCAGAGAACGTGATGCTGCGCGTTTGGCCGTCTCGAAATGCTTGAATCCGGAAATAGGATGAGAGCGCATTAACGGCCTTAATGCCTACACCGTTCAGGCCAACGGACTTCTGGAAAGCCTCACTGTCGTATTTGCCGCCTGTGTTAATTTGTGCAGCGCAGTCAAACAGTTTACCCAACGGTATACCGCGCCCGAAATCTCGTACCTCACACAATCCGTCCTCCGATATACGGATGATAATTTTTTTGCCGGCCCCCATCACAAACTCATCCACAGAGTTGTCAATCACCTCTTTGAGTAGTACGTATGGGCCGTCATCGGCCATGCTGCCATCGCCCAACTTGCCGATGTACATGCCGGCGCGTGCGCGAATGTGCTCTTGCCACGTGAGTGACTTAATGTGATCCTCCGTATATTCTCCTGCCATATTTCGCCCGATATAGTAACATATAAAAAACGTGCTTGCAAGCAGTATTTATGCCCGTTATTCGCATAGAAACCGTAATTCTGCTTGATTCTTGGTGCATCTCTCAGTATACTGAGTTTGCAATGGCAAATTATGCACTTATTCTCGCAGGTGGCAGCGGCACGCGTTTCTGGCCGCTTTCTCGTAATGCTAAGCCCAAGCAATTGCTCGATTTGTTCGGCAATGGTACCATGTTGCGTCAAGCTGTAGAGCGCTTGGGTGGCTTGGTTCCTGCTGAAAATATCTTTATTCTGACCAATGCTTTGCAAGAGGCCGAGGTGCGTAGCCAAATACCTGAGTTGCCTGCCGAGAATATTGTGGCTGAGCCCGCTCGCCGTGATACGGCACCTGCTGTTTCTTTAGGGGTGGCTCTCATTGCTGCTCGAGACCCGCAGGCGAATATGATTGTCATTCCCAGTGATTCTCTCATTTTGGATGACTCTGCGTTTCGCTCTCTTGCGGCAGATGCGCTTGCTCTGGCCGAGCGCGAAAATGCGCTTATGACGATTGGTATTCGTCCTACATGGGCATGCCCCGGCTACGGGTACATTGAGCGAGCCGGTAAGCTTAATGATGCTGCTCTCTCTCATGATTGCTATGAGGTGGTGCGTTTCCGCGAAAAGCCTGACGCCGCCACGGCTGAGCAATATTTGGCGAGTGGTAATTTCACATGGAATGCCGGTATGTTCATTTGGAATGTGGCCCATGTGCGTGCACAGCTTGCTACGCATACGCCGGAGCTGGCCGACTTTATTGACCGCCTGACGGTTGCTGACGATATTCCCGCTTTTATTGCCGCAGAGTTTGCCAAACTCACGCCAATCAGTATTGACTTTGCTCTCATGGAAAAAGCAGACCGAGTTCTCAATTTTGAGGCCTCTTTTGACTGGGATGATGTCGGTTCATGGATATCCGTGGGTAAATATCTGAAGAAGGACGATGCCGACAATGCATCCAATACGGCTCTGAGTGCTCAGGATTCTGCTCGTAATATCGTTTTCTCTGCTAATGGTAAACATGTAGCACTTGTAGGGGTGGATGACCTTATTGTGGTTGATACAGGGGATGCCTTGTTGGTTGCTCACCGTGACCAGGCAGACAAGATTAAAAACGTGGTAGCCAAGCTCCCGGATAATTTGGTCTGATAACTGCCACCCGTACTCTCATGATGCACCCGGCGCTTGGTATAGATATGGGGAAAGCCCGTATCGGCATTGCCGCTACGGATCCTTGTGGCATTCTGGCTCATCCCGTAGAGAGCATTCACTTGGCTAAAACGGAGCCTCTTGCCCGCATTGCTGAACTTGTGCAGCAGCGTGGTATACGTACCCTCGTGTTAGGATTACCTTTGCGTATGGATGGCTCAGAAGGTACGGCCTGTGAATATGTAAGGGCATTCGGCGCCAAGCTGCGGGAAAAATTCCCGCAGTTGCCTTTGGTTTATGTAGATGAATACCGTACAACCGTAGATGCTCAAGCCAAGCTTCACGCTGCCGGTAAAAAAGCTAAAGACTTTAAACCCATTATAGACCAAGCTGCCGCGGTTGAAATCCTCAATCTCTGGATGGAGAATCAAAGTTCTGCGTTTGGAATCCCGGCCGATTTCTAACGCTATCATCGGGGAATTCGGCACAGATAGTGCAAAAAACTTGATTTTAGACTGGAAATTTAGCGAAAAAGGCGTATAATTCGCGCGCTATGTCAGAAGAACAAACCGTTAATACCGCTCCGGGTTCCTCCGAGGAGGAGCTGATTGCCGTACGCCGTGAGAAGGTTGACAAGATTCGCGCTTTAGGGGTAAATCCCTATGGCTGCCGTTTCGATGTCACGACTGATCCCGGTACACTCAAGGCTGATTTTGAGGAGGGTAAACAGGTGAAACTTCTTGGCCGTATCAGTGCTTTGCGTGATATGGGGCGTACTCAATTCTTTACCATCAGTGATGTCAAGGGTGGTATTCAGTGTATGCTTACCAAAAAGTCTTGCACTGAGGAGACTTGGGCACTGTGGAAGTTGCTGGAGCGCGGTGACTGGATTGGTGTGGAGGGTGAAACCTTTATCACCCGCACAGGCGAGCCCTCCGTTCGTGTGGATGCGTTCACCGTTCTTTCTAAGGCTCTGCGTCCTATGCCCGACAAGTTCCACGGCTTGGCTGATATGGATTTGCGCTATCGCCGTCGCCATTTGGACTTGATGAGCAACGCCGAGAGTGCCGACCGCTTTGTGAAGCGCTCTCTTATCATTCAAGAGATTCGCAAGTACCTGACTGACCGTGGCTTCTTGGAGGTAGAGACCCCCATGCTGCAGGATATTGCCGGTGGTGCAGCCGCCAAGCCCTTTGAATCATACTACAATGCGCTCAAGAAGGCGGTGACTCTGCGTATTGCTCCCGAGCTGTTCTTGAAGCGTTTGTTGGTGGGTGGTTTCCCGAAGGTGTTTGAGCTGAACCGCAACTTCCGTAATGAAGGTGTGGATCGTCGTCACAACCCCGAGTTCACGGTGTTGGAGGTGTACGAGGCCGGTGGTGACTATGAGACCATGGCCACCATGATGGAGGAAATGATTTGTACCGTTGCTGAGAAGGTGTTCGGCACCTTGAAGTTCGATCAGTACGATGAGAACGGTAATGTGCGTTGGACGGTTGACTTGACGCGCCCTTGGCGCCGTGCCGATTACAATGACTTGGTGAAGGAAGTTGCCGGTGCAGATTGGTTTGAGCTTACTGCAGAGCAGCGCCGCAACCGCGCAGAGAATGACTTCCACCTGCAAATCGGGGAAGATTTGGATGACACCGCTGTAACGCAGCAGGTATATGAGAAACTGGTGGAGGAAAAGCAGGCAAACCCGCTCTTCGTGTGCCACGTTGCTCGTGACCTTGTGCCTCTGGCTAAGGCTAACCCTGAGAATCCCGAGGTAGTGGATGTGTTCGAGCTGGTGATGAATGGGCAGGAGCTTTGCCCCGGGTATTCTGAGCAGAATGACCCCATCGAGCAGCTCGAGCGTCTTAAACACCAAGCCGGAGAGGAAACGCAAAAGATTGACTATGATTTCGTAGAAACGCTGGAAAGCGGTATGCCCAGCGCCGGTGGTATCGGTATCGGTATAGACCGCTTGTGCATGTTGCTGACGGGGGCTTGCTCCATCCGCGACATCATTCTCTTCCCGCAGTTGAAGAATCGCAGCTGATAAAGTTTCATTCAAACGCCCCTTCCTATGTTTCTCAAAGGAGGGGGCGTTTTTCTTTGCCCTAATGAGAGGCTATCATCTGCTTTGTAGATGCAGCATTATTCAAAAGAATCGTTCATGTTAGGGGGACGATTCTGCTTTTTTATATACAGATGCGGTGAGTAACGCGAAATTTGCTTGCCTTTGCACGTTCAATGTGCTATTGAGTGATAAACGTGAATGCAGTCATCGCTCAGTGGATTGGTAAAAGAGAGCATCAGGAAGATTCATACCTGGTGCGCCATTATCCTGCAGGCACATTGGCGGTTCTGTGTGATGGCATGGGCGGGCACCAGTTCGGTGCGCTGGCTTCTTCTACTGCGGCAAAGGAGTTTGTCGATGCTTTTGAGGGTGATTCCGACAGTCCCGTGTCACAACGCCTGTTGAATGCGCTGGAGGCCGCCAATGCAGCCGTGAGAGCCGCTTTTTCAGAGGTCGGCGCATATGGAGGAACCACCTTGGTTGCGGCATATATAGGCGGTGGTGTTTTGTGGTGGGTCAGCGTGGGTGATTCTCCCTTGTATTTATGGCGGCATCACCGGTTGATTCGTCTTAATGAAGATCATTCCATGCGGGCGGTTTATATGCAATATGTCCAATCCGGGTGCCTTACTTTTGAAGAGGCAGTAATGCGAGGACATGCTTTGCGCTCTGCTGTAACGGGGGAGGCTATCAGTATGATAGATTCTTCCGTAACTCCGTATCCTCTTTTGCCGGGAGACCGCATTATTTTGACGTCTGACGGTACAGATGATTTATTGTATACATCGGTGCTGGCAGATGATGTAAAAGCCCTATTGGATGAACGTAGCGGCAATTTGGCTGTGCGTATTACGGAAGCCTGCCGCTTGCTCGAGAATCCCTATGCTGATAATGTGACCGTGGTCAGCATGGATTGGGATGCCTGAATCTATCCATTTTTGAGAGATTCGTGCAACTGCCGTGTCCATACGGTATGAACTGTATATATCTTACACATGGATACGCAGATGGGCACTATGTGCTGCCTCCGCTACCTTACGAATTATCTGAGTTAGAGCCGTTTGTTTCTGAAAAAACGCTGCTGTTGCATCATGATAAACACCACGCCGGCTATGTAGCCGGTGCCAATGCCGCTGCAGATGAGTTGAGAAGAATCAATAGTGGCGTTCTCGGGGCCGAGCATGCAGCATGTGCTACGCAAAAGTTAGCCTTCTATTTGGGCGGTCATATTTTGCACACGTTGTATTGGCATAATTTGACAGGGTGTTTGGGGGGGCGTCCCTCGCGGGGATTAGCCACGGCCATAGAGTGTTCATTCGGTAGTTTTGATTCGTTTTACAAGCTATTTGTATCAGTGGCACTGAGTATACAAGGCAGTGGCTGGTCTGTATTGGGGGTAGACCCGGTGAGCAAACGCTTGATGGTTTGCGGTATATGTCGGCATCAGGATGTGTTGGTACCCGGATTCAGACCGCTGTTGGCCTGTGATGTATGGGAGCATGCATATTATTTGACTTGGCAGAACAATCGTACCGGGTATGTGGAGGCATTTATGCAACACATCAATTGGGACAACGTAACACAATTATTTGAACAATCTTGTTACTATGAGTGCTGATGTATCGATGAATAAAGTTATGGGGAACTCTTGGTTGGCTGCCATATTAGCCGTGTTGGAGCTCGTATTGGGCTTCGTGATGCTGAGTTTTCCCATGTTGTTGGGAGCCGCTGCCGTATGGGTTGCCGGTGTGGCTTTGGTGCTAATCGGGCTGGTTCACCTATGGCATGTTATCACTCGCGCCGGTCAACGTTTGTGGAGCCTGGTATCGGGTGTTGTGTATATTGTCGTGGGGGCTGCAATGGTTCTTTTACCCTTAGCTTCACTCTCTATCATTACCATGGTACTGGGCGTTTCCTTGTTAGCAGGCGGTATTTTGAGGCTGATGGTAGCCATCGGTATGCGAAACGAGCAGGGGAGTGCTTGGCGCTTTTTTAATGCTCTGGTATCCTTGATTTTAGGCGGCATGGTGATATGGAGTTGGCCTTCCTCATCCTTGTGGCTGGTGGGTACCATTATTGCCGTAGAAATGATATTCTCCGGTTGGGCTTTGCTCTTCTTGTCTCTGGCGCCCAAACAAAGTGCTTGAACAGTAGCTCGGTAGAAAACAACGCCCCGACTCCTTGCGGATTGTGCGGAGTCGGGGTATTGTTGTATCTTGTATCAGATTCAGTCGTTGAGGCGGTGATGAGACGGAAAATCATTGCGCTCATCTTCATTATCAATGCGCAGAACCATGGGAAGTTGACTGCGTTTTTGAGCGGAGGAAATAATACGTCGTTGTACGTAGCGTACGTCCTCTTCGCTGAACGGGCACACGTGGTCATGCAGCAAGGTGCCGGCGCTGATATTGCGGTCCTGCAGTTCGTGGATGATTCGGTCTTGCTCCGGGTGGTCGGGTTCTTTGAGAATACCGAACAACCCATCGTATTTTTCGTTGAAATATGTGCTGAGCATGTAGATGTCCATCTCATACATGTTACCCAGCGGTGCCAAATAGCCACCGGCATTGCCATACAGTACAAAGTTGTTCATCATGACATCATGGCGGCTAATGTTACTCAGTGGGAGCAGCCCGTAGCGGTCTGCATAGGTGGTGAGTATGGTGGTACGGAGCCTGGCATTGAGCACATTGCCCATCGTTCCGTTGAATTCAGCCTGCAGGTCAGCACTGATTTCAATATCATTAAAATGCTTGATATTGATATTCAGAAGCTCGGTTTGGTGGCTGTTTTGCGTAAATGAAATGCCATGTACATTTGAGGCACCTACAGCTTCTGCACACAGTGCTGCGAGCAGTACACTGTTCGGCTCATCGAGAGAAAGACATACGCCCACATATCCATTGAATCTCATGGTGTCGCGTATACCCTGCTCAAGGGCTTGAGAGAGTATCTCTTCATTGCCGGGTAGGGCTTTTGCCGTGCCCTTAGCGTTGAGGGACGCAACCTTGGCACATGCCTCAAAGAAGGGGAGTCTGGTATGCGTTATATTGCCCGGAAGATAGATTCCCGAGCCTCCGCCGTAAAGGATTTCGTCCGCCGTGGTAACGGGGTGCACACACACCACGGGGCAGTAATTGGATTTAGCTTCCCACCGTCTCAATTCTTCATCCGTATGGGCCGAGTTTGCATGCCAAGAGCCTGTTGCCAAATGTACAATGACATCAGCTTCTTCTTCGTCCAAAAGAATTTCATCATCGTTGACATCGACATACACTTGCAAACCATTTATGTCGATGATTTCGGCGTTCTGCAACTCGGTGACCCCATCATTTTCGAGCAAGTAGGGTACCAGAATACCTACTTTCGGCGTATCGTACCAAAGCTCAGGTTCTTCCATTACTTCACTGTCATCTTCGCCCGGTAACAGTAGACTCGGCATCGGCGCATAGGCTGCGAGCAAGAGAGGGGTGCTACCTAATTCTTGCGCCAGCACATCTAAGGCTGCAGCTGTTTGCTGCAAAAATGAGGTGCGATTGGCCAAATCTTTAACTCCTGCTCCGCAAAGGGCGTAGGCCGGGGCTATGACGAGGTCTGCGTTGTGATCCAGACACTCGCGGTATCCCTGTACAATTTGGCGCAGGTTATTGGAAAGGTCGGCAGTGATGGGGGTGTTCTGTATTATGCCGATTTTGAGTTTGGTTGACATGGTTCGAGGTATGTAAAGACTTACGCGCAATATGCTGCCTTATTTTTCATTAAATTGCAAGCTAATTTTGTGTATTGCATGGTATTAATTGTGTCAAATATGCGAAAATCTGCGTATTTTCAAGGAGATAAATGCAAATTTAACGGTACAAAAAAATTGCCTTTTGCGTAAAAAATGGACGCGTCTCATGTTGAGACGCGTCCATAAAGGGCAATGTTATCGTAGATTACTTCAGAATCATCTTGAAGTCTACAACAACGGCACGATCAGCTGTTACCAATACGGGGTTGCCGTCGATAGCGGTAATCTCGGGAATCTCCAGTACGAGCTTCTGTACCTTAGCCAGCGTATCGGCCAGCGGACCTACAGCCTTGGGAGCCTCACCGCGTACACCGTTCAGGATGGTGCCTACCTTGGTCTCCTTAATCATGTCGGAGAAGTCGTCGGCGGGCAGAATGCGCATGGTCGTGTCGCGCATTACCTCGGTGTAGATACCACCGGTGCCGAATACCATGACGCGGCCGAAGTTCTTATCGGTGTTCACACCGATGATGGTCTCGGTAGCCTTGGTAATCATTTCCTGAATAAGCACGGAAGCACCCTTGAGCTGGAACTTGGTGATGGAGCCCCACAGGCCGTCCCATGCCTCGTTGAAGGAAGCCTCATCATTGATGTTGAGGTAAATACCCTTCATCTCGGTCTTGTGCAGAGCATCGGGAGCAGAAAGCTTGAGCACAACGGCGTTCGGGAAGATGGTCTTGCAGAAAGCAAGGGCTTCCTCCTTGTCGGTGAAGTTACCGCACTTCGGATAATCGATGCCGTAGTGATCCATGAGCATGTTAACCGTCTCCTGGGGAAGGGAGGCCAAACCGGCTTCCTTGGCAGAGGTTACGGCTGCCTTAATCTCGGCAGGTACCTCACCGGTCTCGCATGTGGCAAGCTTCTTGCCACGGAATGCCATCTGGGCCTTCAGCAGACCAAGCAGACGCACGATGTCGGCGGGGTACTCGTAGTTGAGAATCTTGGCCTCGTTGAGCAGTACTCGGCCCTCGTCCACGCGGGCGCCACCCACGAATGAGCAGTAGATGTTCACGTTGGGGTACAGCGGGGCCAGCTTGATAACGGCTTGAGCCGTTTCGGGGCACTCTGTTACGCGCTGCGGGGTGAGGAGTACGAGAATGTTCTTATACTCACCGCTCTCGCAAAGTACGCGCAGGGCTGCCTCGTAGCGGTCGGCCTTGGCGTCACCCACAACGTCGATGGGGTTGCCGAGAGAAGCCTCGGGGGTAAGTACGGCGCGCAGAGCAGCCTTGGTTTCCTCGCTGGGGGGAGCAAGGTCAAGACCGGCCTCTTCGCAAAGGTCAGAGGTAAGAACACCTACGCCACCGGCGTTGGTAAGTACGGCTACCTGACCATCAAACTGGTTGTGGTTGCAATACTGCAGAACCTCAAGCAGGCCGAACAGCTCGCGGTCATTGTAGGCTTGAATGGCGCCTGCACCCTGCAGAGCCATCTCGAGCACGCGGTAGTTCGGGGCAAGGGAACCGGTGTGAGACAGGGAAGCTGCCTGGGCCTTGGCGCTCTTACCGGGCTCCATGATAACGCAGGGCTTGGTGTCAGATACCTGCTTAATAACTTTGAGGAACTCTTTACCATTCTTGAGAGACTCAAGATAGAATACGAAAGCGTTGGTGTTGGGGTCGTCCTTAAGAGCGGCAAGCAAAGCGTCCTCGCCCATAACGGCCTTGTTACCGATGGAGATGAAGTGAGAGAAGCCGATACCCTTGCCGGCTGCCCAGTCCATGATGGCAGAGCAATATGCACCGGACTGTGATACGAAAGCTACGTTACCGCGGGCGGGGAAACCGTCTGCGAAAGAGGCGTTTACATTGTCAAAGGTGGAGATGTGACCAAGGCAGTTCGGACCCAGCAGGTTAATGCCGTTGTCCAAGCATTTCTGAGCAATGCGCTTCTCCAGTTCTTTCTCGCCCACCTCGGCGAAACCTGCAGTAATGATGGAGATGTTCTTGGTGCCGTTGGCAATGCAGGCGTCCACAACAGGCTCAGTGAAACGAGCAGGTACGAGGATAACTACCAAATCCATGGGTTCGGGCAGCGCATCAACGCTGGCATAGCAGGGCTTGCCGCACAGTTCCTGACCTGCCATTTTGGGGTTTACACCGTAAAGATTGCCCTTGTAGTCAGCAGCAATGATGTTGTTGAATACAACGGCGCCCAGCTTGGAGGAGTCAGCGGATACGCCGACTACGGCAATGCTCTTCGGATTGAAGAATGATTCGAGTGACATAGTATAATAGTGTTGTGAAATTGGTGCCTGTATTGGCTCTGCGTGTATTCTAGCACTTTTGTTGTCTCTTTTCAAGTGCCTTTCGATTATTTATGCCGAATTTGGACAGAAAAAAGCCCCGGCGGAATGAATCTGCCGGGGGTAGAGTAAACTCTATGAGTGAAGAATCCGTACCATTTATCTGATACCGCTGATAAGCAACTCTGCGTTATTTTGGGTGCGTTTGATGTTTTTGAGCAGAGTTTCGAGGGCTTCCCAACCCGGCAAGGTGGCCAACTGGCGGCGCAACTGCTGAATGCGGGTAAACTCATCGGGGTGATACAGGCGGTCATCGTTACGGGTGCCGCTTTGGGGGATGGAGATGGCGGGATAAATGCGGCGCTCCGAGAGCTCGCGGTCTAAGCGAATCTCCATGTTGCCGGTGCCTTTGAATTCCTCGAAAATGATTTCATCCATTCGGGATTCGGTGTCCACAAGGCAAGTGGCGATGATGGTGAGGCTGCCGCCTTCTTCTACGTTACGGGCAGAGCCGAAGAATTTACGCGGGCGCTCCAAGGCGTTGGAGCCAAGGCCGCCTGACATGATGCGACCTCCCACTTGGTTGGCATTGTAACCGCGGGAAAGGCGAGTGAGGGAGTCAAGCATAATCACCACGTTTTTGCCTTGCTCTACAAGTCGGCGTGCGCGCTCCAACACAAAGTCACTGAGTTGGGCGTGGCGCTTGGAGGGTTCATCAAAGGTAGAGGCATATACCGGCGCATCTACGGACTCTTCAAAGTCTGTCACTTCTTCGGGGCGCTCATCCAGCAGCAAAATCAACAGCTCGGCGTCAGGATAATTGGCTCGTATGGATTTCGCCATGCTCTTGAGCAATACCGTTTTACCACCACGCGGAGGGGCTACGATAAGAGCGCGCTGCCCCATGCCCAGCGGTGTTATCAAGTCAAGCACGCGCATGGAAGGTATCTTGAGCTCTGCGTTTTCCAGCATCAGACGCTCGCGCGGGAAGAGCGGAGTAAGCTGCTCAAAGTCTTTGAATTGAGTGAATTTCTTGGCAGGTATGCCTTCTATTTCCACTATGTCAAACGCACGCAGATTGCGGTTTGCTTTGTTGCTTTGTTCTTGTGATAATCTTACCTTAATCTTGTTGCCGGGGCGCAGGTGATAGCGTCTGACCGCATCGGGCATAATGAGGATGTCATCTTTGCAATGACGGAAACTGCGCTGCTCATCGCGCAGCAATACGTTGCCATCGCGAGCAAAGTCAAGAACACCGGTGACATAGACCTGATTACCGAGCTTGGCGTAGGCTTTTCCCAGCTCATGTATAATTTCGGGGCGGGTAAGGCCGGCGGTGCTCTCCTTGAGTGTACCTGCGGCTACTTTTTGCAGCTCATTAAGGGGCAGGGCTCTTAATTGATTGAGGTCAACAACTGTGGTGCGGGCTTGCACGGCTTCTGCATCTTTGGCAAGCTCAGAGTTGAAAAGATATTGCACCTGGGCTTTCAGGATTTCTCGTGAACCTTCATTCCAGAATACCGTGGCAGATTTTTCAATCTTCTCTTGGGTCGGCATTTGGGCTGCAATCATGGCCTCCGCCTCCTCTCGGGTAAACCCATCTCGGGCCATCATGCGGCGCACTTGGGTCTCAGGGGTAGTGGCCGCCAAGCACACGCGGTCTGCCTTAAACTCAACAGGGCTTTCGAAGTACAGGGGGATGTCAACGATGAATGTATGCACGCTTTCACTATTGCGTGCGGCTGCCTGTGCCTCCAAGCACATCTGGGCAATTTTAGGATGTACGATTTCATCCAGCTTGCGACGGCCTTCGGGGTTGTTGCGTACAATGTCTCGCAATAGGTCTTTGTTGACTGCGCCTTCGGGGGTAAGTGCATTTTCTCCGAATGCCGTAACCAAATCTCGAGAGAGTTTGCCACTCTCCTGCAATGTTTCTACTGCTTTGTCACAGTCAAACACTTCCACACCCTTGCCACCGATTTCGGTGAGCATTTCAACAACCGTAGACTTGCCCGAGGCTATGCCTCCTGTTACAACAATTACCTTCACGGGGCAGATACTACCAGCTTTACGCCGTGCTTTCAAGCTCAAAGCGTGTAATGCTGCGCTTTTTTTGCTGTTTCAAGAAGTGCCGTTCGGGTTCTGTAAGCCAGATTCTGTCCACCCTTTCGGGCTGTGTGGCCATTTTTCTCACGCCGTTTGACGTGCCCTACGTTTATAGTAGGGTGCAACTAATACCCGGGGATTCTGAACGGGCAGGCTACCCTTCCCCTGTTTGTCTTGCATCGCGCGGGGTTTTCCGTGCCTCCGTTGTTACCTTCGGAGCGGTGGGCTCTTACCCCACCTTTTCACCCTTACCCTTGCGGGCGGTTTGTTTTCTGTGGCACTTTCCGTCCACCCGGCATTGGCTCCGGGTGTCTCCCCCTTTCAGAGGACACGCTGCCTTGTGATGTCCGGACTTTCCTCTATGCCTCGAGAGAGAACACAGCGACCACCCGAACCCGAACGGCACGGCAACTCTACACTAAGCGGCTTTGTTTTGCAAGCCTAAACTGTGTACCGTGCATTCAGACTTGCAAATTGAGCCGATATAAGGTAGAGTATTGTCCGCATGAACAAAAAACGCGTTGTCATTCTCGGGTCTACAGGCAGTATCGGCACCAGCGCTCTTAAAGTGGCGCGTGATATACCGGAGCGTATGGAGGTGGTGGGGCTTGCCGCCCACAGCAGTGTTGAAACGCTGGCTGCTCAAGTGAATGAGTTCGGCGTGAAAGATGTTTGTCTTTTTGATGCATCCGGCGTGGCCCGTTTGAAGGAGTTGGTCCCGGCAGATACGCGCATATTGTGCGGTTTAGACGGCTTGTGTGAGCTTGCCACATTGCAGCAGGCTGATATGGTGTTAGTGTCTATTATAGGCACGGCCGGTCTTAAGCCCACCTTACAGGCTATCGAAGCCGGTAAAGATTTGGCCATTGCCTCTAAAGAAATTTTGGTTATGGCCGGTGAAGTGGTGATGAGCCGTGCAGCTGCCAAAGGTATCAATGTGTTGCCCGTGGATAGTGAGCATAATGCGATTTTTCAATGCTTGCAAGGGAATCACGGTGGGGCAGAGCAGGTAAGTCGCCTGATTTTGACCGCCAGCGGAGGGCCGTTCCGCACGACTCCGGCAGAGCAATTGTCCTCTGTAACGCTGGAGCAAGCACTCAAGCATCCAACCTGGAATATGGGGCGCAAGATTACCATTGACTCCGCAACTCTCTTCAACAAGGGACTTGAGATGATTGAGGCCCGCTGGCTTTTCGGAATCCCCATGGAGCAGGTGGATGTGATTGTGCACCCGCAGAGTATTGTGCATTCTCTGGTCGAGTTCCGAGACGGTTCCATTTTGGCCCAATTGAGCAGTAGTGATATGTGTTTCCCCATTCAATACGCTGTCACATGGCCCGAGCGTACCCCCAATTCCCTTAAACGTTTGAATTTGGCGGAGATTGCTTCCTTGCGTTTCGAAGCTCCCCGCTGGGAGGATTTCCCGGCGTTGTCATTGGCCCGACAGTGTGGGCTTATCGGTGGTACTGCACCTGCCATGTATAATGCGGC
Organism: Akkermansia sp.; assembly: GCA_017549485.1. Lineage (GTDB taxonomy): Bacteria > Verrucomicrobiota > Verrucomicrobiia > Verrucomicrobiales > Akkermansiaceae > Akkermansia. The sequence goes on along the minus strand of JAFYUT010000045.1, from coordinate 6,826 downwards.
CAATGAGGTGGCCGTGCAGGCATTTGTAGAGGGGCGTCTTTCTTTCCCCGGTATATGGCATACGGTAGAGAAAACACTGGCCGCTCTTACCCCGAGAGATTATAAAGGCTGTTTGGATATTATTCTGGAAGATGATGCTGCTGCACGTGAGGCTGCTGCTCGTATCATCGGCCGTTGACGCAAATGTTGCGTAAAATGTCTTGATTCTCACAGATTCCGCTGTGTATAATAGCGGCATGGTACGCTATATTCCTTTACTGCTTGCTTTTGCATCCTCATCTGTTTATGCGGCTCCGTCTGCGCCCGCCACTGCCGTGGTAGACCAAGCTCAACTTCAGCAGAAATTGCAAGAGACATTGCGCGCAATGGTTAAAAGCGGCAGTGAGGATTTTTACGATGCTGCTGCTTTGGTGTTGAACGCCACCGGCGATGAAAGTGCCTTTCTTCCCATGATGGAGAAAGCCGCGGCTGCCGGCAGTTCCGCCGCGCAGTATTGGGTAGCGCTGTTGCGTTTGCCCTCCGCTGTTCCCGGTACGGCTGAGTATGCTGAGATTGAGCGTTTGGTCAATAAGGCGGTAAGTGGCAAGTATTCACCCTCCCTGATTTTGGCCTCTCAACTTAAAGCCCGGACCGATACTCAGGCTTCTTTGGTTTTAATGATGGAGGCGTGCCGCTTGGGGAATGCAAAGGCCCGTGCGCTTTATTTGTTGCAATCCGGGCGCTTGTCTGCGTCTAATTTGGCGTTGCCGGAGGTAGCCTCCGAATTGCGTAAAAATAATCATTATCTGGAGGAGATTTTGGCTAATTTGCAGACATCTCAGATGAAGGCGTATGAGTGGATGCGTAAAGCAGCACAACATGGTAGCCCCTCGGCTCCTTTCTTCCTCTCTCAAACTATGATGCCCGGTGAAACGGAGGAGGATTGCCTCAATCATTTGAAAACATCAGTCGCTCGTCACAACGTGATGGCGCTTTACATGTACGGTTTGGTAAACCTGCGTGGTAATGATTTTTATGAAGGGGTGCAGAATAACCCGGCGGAGGCTAAACGCCTTTTGCAGATGGCTGCCATGTTGGGGTCCCCCGAAGCTGCGGTACAATTAGCCGTGTTCTATTCTACCGGTGAGCTGTCCGGTGCAGAGCCGAAGCGTATTTATCATTTGTTTGAGTATGCGGCTCAGTGTGGTATGCCGTCGGGTATGGCCGGGCTGGGCATGTGCAAGGTATTGGGGGCCGGCTGCCCTGCCGATGTAGAGAAGGGCCTCAAACTGATGCATGATGCGCGCGATAAAGGTGACCTGTGGGTGAATAAAGCCCTGGCCAGTATCTATTTCAACGGGTGTGCAGGGGTTAAACCCGACATGCGCAAGGCTTTGGATTATCTTACGGAGGATGCTGCTCAGGCCGGTTCTTATTCCTATGCAATAGCCGCAGGGTTGGCAGCAGTAGGTAATGCCGGTACTCCTGCTGATGCTTCTACGGCAGAGTTTTATCTGAACACAGCCGTGAGTGACCCCGAAATTGCGGAGGTGGCTCGTCTTACTTACGAGCATATTCTTGCCGCTAAAGGCTGGCGATTCATGCCTGTATTGGAGCAATCGGTAGAAAATACTCAAAAATAGTATAAGACGCGTCCCCTTTTTGCGCAATTTCTCTTGATTTGGGGGCAATAGCATTATACAATACAGCCATGCAGGATACGAGTACTTTCCGCGCGTGGGCAGAGGTTGATACCGATGCCATGAAACACAATTTGAATGTGGTGCGTCGTGTGATGCCGAATCACAGCCGCATGGCTATTGTGAAGGCTGAGGCCTATGGCCATGGTATTGAGGGCGTGGTTAAAGCTTTGGATGATGCAGACGTTCGTTTCTTCGGCGTTGCAACGGTGGGGGAGGCAGCCCGTATTCATGCCGTAGGGTGTCACACATGCCCGTTTATTTTGGGCCCCTGTTTCCCGGCAGAGCGTGAGGCTATTGTTCAACATGGATGGCGCGCTGCTCTTTGCGGAATTGAAGAGGCAGAGCACTTCAATTCCCTCGGTAAACTCTATAACAAGAAGGTAAATCTGCATATCAATGTGGATACCGGCATGGGGCGTGCCGGTTTTTTGCCGCATGATATGCCCGGGCTCGGCGATAAATTGCGCCAGTTCGAGTGGTTGAATATTGAGGGCGTTTATTCTCACTTGTCTGCGGCTTCTCAGGATATTTCGTTCACCCATAAACAGATTCGTTCTTATGAAGCTGCGGTGAGGGAATTATCTGTAAGTTTGGATTTGCCCTATCGCCACCTGTGCAGCAGTGCGGCCGTGTTTAATTACAAAGCACCAGGCACTAATATGGTACGCCTCGGGCGCATTCTGTATGGGTATTCACCCATGCCGTCGCCGTATAACAAAGAGTTGCGTAACACGCTCACGCTTTATAGCCGAGTCACGCTTCTGAGAGAGCTTCCCGACAATCACGGTGTGTCCTACGACCATACCTACATTACCCACGGGCCTACCAAGGTTGCTACCATCGGTATCGGGTTCGGGGATGGCTACTTGCATTATCTGTCCAACACCGGGGCTCGTGTCTATCTTAACGGAGAGTATTGCCCTATTCTGGGCCGTATTACCATGGATCAGATTATGGTGGATGTTTCCCACATGGAAGGCGTAAAATCCGGCGATGTGGCTGAGATTATGGGGCCGCATGTGCCGTGGTCTGAGCTGACCGACCGCGCTAAGACGATTCCCAGTAATATCATCACCAGTATCTCGGCTCGCGTGCCTCGCGTCTACAAACCTTAATTTTTCTGCCTATAAACAGCTAAAAATCGGTTAGCGGGCAAGGTTACTGCTTGACAATCGCCCGGTGCGGTGGTATAAAAATCGCGTTACAGTCATGTTACAGGAATATTTTTCAGCTTTGATTCAGTTGGCCGCCGGTTTTGGTTTTGCCGGTATGATCATTGTGCTCAGCGTAGTGTTCGGGCGTCGTGCCCGTCTGCGTCCTGCTCAAGATGTGCCCTATGAGTGCGGTAACGTGCCCGAGGGTGATGGTGCGCCTGCGTTCTTCTCCATTAAGTACTACATGGTAGCTATTTTGTTCTTGGTATTTGACTTGGAGGTGATTTTCCTGTATCCTTGGGCTCTTGGTTTCAAGGATTTTGTCGTCAACAACGGTGCTGCGTTCGGTGCTATGACTGCATTCATTGCCGTGTTGATGATTGCTTATCTGTATGCATTGGGTAAGGGTGTTATCGTATGGCACCGCAACCCCAAACCCCGCGATTGATTCAGCGGGAGTCGCGCAAAGAATATGAAATAAAAGCTTTTTATGGCGGCTTCTGCATGAAGCCGCCTTTTTGCATTGAAAGGAGAACGGTATAAAATGAGTACGGCACAAACAAGGCGAGAATACCTGATGCAAGAAATGCAGCAGCGCATCCTGATGTTGGATGGGGCGCAGGGTACCATGATTCAAAAACACAAGCTGGGTGAGCAAGATTACCGCGGTGTGCTATTTGAAGACCGTTCTGTATACCCTCAGGATCTCAAAAACAACAATGATGTGTTGGTGCTGACGCGCCCCGATATCATTCGCGATATGTGCGACCGTTATTTGGCCGCAGGGTCAGATATCATCAGTACCTGTACCTTTTCTGCCACGTCCATCGGGCAACACGAGTTTTTTCACCATACTGCTCCCTGCAAGCATGACCAAGAATATTATGAAGGTGTGCTGGCCGATGCTGAGCTGGCCTCATTGGTGCGAAAGATGAATTCGGAGGCGTGCCGTATTGCGCGTGAAGCTACAGATGCGGCTGAGGCAGCCGATGGCCGCCCCCGTTTGGTTGCCGGTTCCATCGGCCCCATGGCCGTAACGGCCACGCTCTCCCCGGATGTGAATGACCCGGGCTACCGTGCCGTCAACTTTGACCAGTTGCGCCGAGCTTATCGTGAACAGGTGGTTGCTTTAGCCGATGGCGGGGTTGATATTTTGCTGCTTGAAACGATATTCGATACCCTTAATGCCAAAGCTTGTTTGTATGCCATTGAAGAATTGAGAGAGCTGCGCGAGCTGCCTCCCGTCATGATTAGCTTTACCATTACCGACCGCGCAGGCAGAACCCTCAGCGGGCAGACGGTGGAGGCTTTCTGGCATTCCGTGCGCCATGCCAAGCCTCTCTCCATCGGTATCAATTGTGCGTTGGGGGCAGATTTGATGTTACCTTTTGCTCAAGAGCTCAGCCGCTTGGCTGATTGTGCCGTCAGTATGTATCCCAATGCCGGCTTGCCGGATCCCCTCAGCCCCGGCGGTTATGCGCATACGGCTGAACACATGGCGGGTATTCTTAAAGAGTATGCAGAGCAGGGGCTTTTGAACTTTGTAGGCGGTTGCTGCGGTACAACGCCTAAATATATCTCGGCTATTCGAGCCGCCGTTCAGGGCTATGCTCCGCGTGCCATTCCTACATTCGCAACGGATGGTACTCTGTACTTATCGGGCTTGGAGCCCTGCAGCCATCATCGCCGTGAGGGTATCCTGTTCATTGGCGAGCGTTGTAATGTGGCCGGCTCCCCCAAGTTTGCACGTTTGATTCGCGAGGGCAATTATGAGGAAGCGCTGGAGATTGCCCGCTCTCAAGTGCAGAAAGGTGCCAAAGTGCTGGATTTCTGCTTTGATGATGGCATGATAGACGGCCCGGCTGCCATGACTCGTTTCCTGAATCTGGTGGCGTCAGAGCCTGATATTGCCCGCGTGCCTTGCATGATTGACTCCTCTAAATGGGAGGTAATAGAGGCCGGCCTGCGCTGTGTGCAGGGTAAGGGTATTGTTAATTCCATCTCACTGAAGAATGGGGAAGAAGAATTTTTGCGCCAAGCTCGTATCATTCGCCGCTACGGGGCGGCGGTGGTGGTGATGGGCTTTGATGAGCAAGGTCAAGCCTGCGGGTATGATGACCGTGTGGCTATTGCTCACCGTGCTTATGAGTTGTTGACGGAAAAAGTAGGCTTCCCCGCTGAGGATATCATTTTTGACCCCAATGTGCTTACTGTCGGTACCGGCATTGCAGAGCATGCTAATCACGCTTTGCATTTCTTCCAAGCTGCGGCAGAGATTACACGTTGCCACCCGTTGTGCCATATCTCCGGCGGTATTTCCAACGTGTCGTTCTCGTTCCGTGGCAATAATCCGGTGAGAGAGGCCATGCACAGCGCATTCTTGCACCATGCTGCACTTGGCGGCTTGGATTTGTGTATTGTGAATGCGGCCCTCATGACCGATTACGACACCATGCCGGCTCATCGTCGTAAGCTGGTGGAAGATGTGCTGCTCAATAGCTGTGAGGATGCAACAGAGTGCCTGATTGCCTATGCGCAAGAGCTGGCAGAGGCAAAAGCCGCGCTTAAAGCCGCAGGTGCAGGGACACCAGCCCCCGCTGCCAAACAGCAGGCGGATTGGCGTACACTGAGCGTACAAGAGCGGTTGGCTCATGCTTTGGTGAATGGTATTACGGAGCACATAGAAGCCGATACGCGCGAGGCCTTGGAGCTGTGCGGTACGCCCTTGCAGGTGATTGAAGGACCGTTGATGGATGGTATGAAGCAGGTGGGCGATCTGTTCGGCAGTGGTAAAATGTTCTTGCCTCAAGTGGTGAAAAGTGCGCGTGTCATGAAGCAGAGCGTCGCGGTGCTTACCCCCCTGTTAGAAGCCGAAAAAGCAGGCCAAAGCGCTGCCGCCACAGTGGTGCTTGCTACGGTAAAGGGAGACGTGCACGATATCGGTAAAAATATCGTCAGCGTTGTGCTTTCCTGCAATGGGTTCCGTGTGATTGACCTGGGAGTGATGGTGCCTAAAGAGACGATTATCGAAACCGCTTTGCGAGAAAAGGCAGATTTGGTAGCTCTTTCGGGCCTGATTACTCCGTCATTGGATGAAATGGCCGCCGTGGCCACTGCCATGCAAGAGGCCGGCATGACCACCCCCTTGTTGGTGGGTGGTGCCACAACAAGCCCGCTGCATACGGCACTCAAACTTGCCCCTCATTATCCCGATGGGGTTGTGGTTCAAACGGCTGATGCTTCTACCATTGTTCCCGTTGCCTCCGCGCTTATCGGTTCTGCCTGTGAGTCGTTCATTGCTGAGCATAAACAAGAGCAAGCTCGCCTTTGTGCTGAGTTTGAGCAAAAGGAGATTCCCTTGCTGCCTTTGGCTGAGGCACGTGGCCGAGCCTTGAACAGTAACGCACAGCAACCTCTGCCTATGCGCACCGGCGTCTTTACCGTAGGGGTGCCCTTCGGGTGTGCATGCCATACGCCGCAGCCGGATTTCTCGCTTACTTGGGAGCAATTGCTTGCCAAGGCTGATTGGAGCATAACCTTACGTACTTTCGGTATGAATGGTGCCAAAACTGAGGAGAAAATACGCGAGGCCGATAAGTTGCGAGCCGATGCCGAGTCTCTGTTGCAGCGCGCTCTGCAAGAAAATCGCATTCAGGCTCGCTCCTGCTTTGGTATTTGGCCTGCATCCCGTCAAACGGATGACATGGTGGTGCAGGGCGGTACAGTGTTGCACAGCCTGCGCCAGCAGAAAGTGAGCGATAAACCTCGCGTGGCTCTGGCTGATTTTGTGGCTGAACAAAACGGCTATGTGGGCGCCATGCAAATGGCTATCACCGGGGCAGATGAGTGGAGTGCTGAACTCAATGCCGCTAATGACCCCTATAATGCGTTGCTGATTGCAGCCCTTGCCAATATGTTGGCAGAGGCTCTTGCCGAATGCACTCAGGATTGCATGGAGCAGGTGTGGCCGGTGGAGGTCTCTGCCATGGT
>JAFYUT010000044.1 GCA_017549485.1 Akkermansia sp. | reverse complement strand
TTCGCAGATTCCCAGTACTACGTGGCCACCATCAACCCCCGGCAGCGGCAGTATGTTCAGGACTGCGAGGTTGACATTGAGTACTACGGCGAACCACAGTAACAAACGCCAGCCTACCTCGCCGGGTAACTCCATCATCTTGTACATGTAAGAGCCTATGCCTACGGGGCCGCTCAGGTGTTCCATTCCCACGCTGCTGTCGGGAGCAACCAATTTGTTGAGGGTAATACCCATCCATTTCAAGCTTTGGCTGACTTGTTGCTGCGGGTTGGGGTATTCGTACTCAAGTTTGGCATGCGGGTTGCCCCAAGCGATACCGAGCATGGGGGTAGCTCCCTCCTTGTCCTTCCAATTGTCAGGGATGGCCGGGGTAATACGCAACGTGTTTGAGGTGCCGTCGCTGTTTTGCACGGTCAGCTCCATTTCCTGCCCTTGTTCAGAGGCTTTGAGCAGTGCTACGGGGGAGTATATCTTACGACCGTTCAAATGGGTGATGGTTTGTCCCGGCTGAACCCCGGCACGGGCCGCGGGCGAATTGGCTACAACACTGTGTACCATGGCAGGTTCTGCCCCATATATGCCGATTTTACGCATGGCTGAGCGCTGCCACCATTCGGTTTCGGGCTGTATGTAATCTGTCTGAATATCAAGGGTTGCAAAGCTGCCGTCCGCCTGCGGTCTCTCTACGGTGATATTGATTTTTTCATGTTCACTCAGAGCAATCAACTCTGTTACACCCTCCATGTTGCCCATCCATTTGCTGACGGGCTGTCCATCAATCTTGCGGATGATATCGCCGGGTTGCAGCCCGGCTACGGCGGCAGGGGCGCCATCTACCAAGTACCCGATTTGTGTATCTTGCACCTCGGTTACGGGTTTACCCACGCACCATACGATGCAGGCAAAAAAGTAGGCCAACAGCAGAGAGAAAAGCGGGCCTGCCGCTGCAATAATCACTTTGTCTTTTGCTTTGAGCGGCTTCAAGTCAGCAGGCAATTCTGCTTTACCCTCAATGTTCTGCATGTCTTCCAGCTGGGGCAGTGATACAAAGCCGCCGGCCGGTATCCATCCTAAACCCCACTGCACGCCCCATATCTTCTTGCTCCATATCGGCTTGCCGAACCATATCTGGAAGCGGTCGATATATGCGCCTCTCCATTTGCCGGCTAAAAAATGCCCCAGCTCATGCACGAATATCATCACATTGAAAAACAAGATGATAATCAGAATAAGGCCGATTCCTTGCAGTATTGATAAAATGGTTTCCATGGTCTTGCCGTCATTATGCCGTATCTTGCTCGCCTCTGCAAGTCGTCAGCCTGACATAACCCGGCTTATTTTGAGCTGAAAGTCGGCAAGTTCAACGCCGGTCTGCGAGATTCTCTCGCCCGATGAATGGTTTTCATGCTTTGCTCCTTAAGTAGTCGGCATATTTATAAAAATGTGTTGGTTTTTTATTTTTTTTGGAAAGATTCTCAAAAATGTTAAAGTTACTCTTGACTCTAGGGTTGATTTATGGTCTAATGCCGCTTTCCGCCATGTCAGCAAAAACTCGCTATACAATATCAGCCTTGTCTCGCAAGACCGGTTTGTCCGTTCATACACTGCGATTTTATGAAAAAGAGGGTATCATACGCCATGTGGAGCGTACGGCATCCGGGCGTCGTGTGTATGGGGATGACAGTATCGGCTGTCTCATAGGGGCTCTGTGTCTTAAGCAAGCACGCCTTACTTTGGCTCAGATTAAAGAGTTTTTTGATTTGACGGTACGCGGCAGCGAATCGTTGCCCCACCGTTTGGAGATGCTCTCTACCGCCAGAGAGAACTTGGAATACCTCAAGAACAACATCGGCAAAAGCATTCAGCTGGTAGATTTCTTCATCGACGGCGCCAAAGCGGCCATGGAGGCCATGAACAAAGGTGAGAATCCGGATGATGCGTTCCCCCTGTTGACCCGTGAGGGTATTGCGAGCTTGCCCACTTTCGTGACCGAGGAGGGTAAGATGGAGCCCTACATGCCGGCAATTATAGAAGACATGGAGGATTGAGCCCATGTGCCGCGTGGCACGCAAGCTCTCCTGCATGCGCGTAACTTATGCAAACGGAAACAAGTAACACGCCTCGCATACGCAAGGTGATGGTGGCAGTGCTGGCTGCCCTGTTTATGGCTCAGTTGGGGGCCGGGGTGTATGATTTGTTGTTTACTAACTATTTGAGTGATGCTCAAGGACTCAATGCGCAGGAGCGTGGCTTTTTGGAATTGCCGCGTGAATTGCCCGGTGTGCTGAGTTTGCTGGTAATGGGCACCCTCTTTTTTCTGAATGAGGTGCGTTTGGCCGCTGTTTCTGTATTATTGGCGGCTGTAGGCAGCTTTTTCATGATGAATTTGGGCCCCCATGCCTCGTTAATGCAGTTGAGCCTTTGCGTGGTGACGGCGAGCCTTGGTTTGCATATTCTCATGGGAACGGTGGATTCTATCGTGATGCACACGGCTCGCCCGGAGAACCGCAGTTTGCGTTTGGGGCAAATGAGGGCTCTGGGCACGGCTGCAACATTGTTGGGAGCCGGTTATGTGTGGGTCAAGTGGCAATTTAACACCAGCTTTGTCGTTGATTACGTCTTGGTAATTGCCTTCTTCTTATTGGCGGCCGTATTGCTTTTCTGCATCAAAGCTCCGGAGTTCCCGCGGCGTAAGAGTTTTCGAGAAAACTTTATTCTCCGGCGTCAGTATGCTGTGTATTACGGTATAGAAACGCTGCACGGTATCCGCAAGCAGCTTTATATTACGTTCGGTTATTGGTTGCTGGTAAACTCCATGGGGCAGCCGCCGGAGCAAGTGGGTAAAATTATGCTCATAGCCGGTGTTATCGGGCTTTTTACCCAGCCTATGATTGGAAAGAGTATCAAACGTTTCGGCGAAAAACGCGTTACAATTTTTGACAGCATGGCGCTCTCCGTATTGTGCTTGGCCTATGCTTTTGCTCCCTCCGTTTTGCCGGCGCAATGGGCTGTGGGCGTGATAGCTTGTTGCTTTGTGTTGGATAAAATCCTTTTCGACCTCGGCATGGCTCGCACCACCTATATTGCGCGTATATGTGGTGAACGCCGCGCCGATATCACCCCGTGCATATATACCGGTATTGCCATTAATCACGTGGCATCTATTACCTACGGCGTCATCGGAGGCCTTATATGGTCATACTCGGGTGGACCACAAGCCGTTTTCCTTACCGGTGGTCTGGCTGTTGTGGCAGCCGGTTTGTTGGCCCGAAAAATGAAATAACTGCCCGCAGGGGCAGTTATTGAAAAAATACGCGGAGGCGGCGCCGTAATCAGCGGCGCCTGCGTTTGATATCCTCCAGCATCTTTTCGGGTGATTCAAATTGTTTTTTCAAGGCTTGAATCATCTCGGCTCGAATGGCGTCCGGGTAACATGTCTCTGCCTCTTTAAGAACATAGTCGCGGGCCGTGTGAATATCTTCCACGTTCTTGGCATTAAGCAACATAATGTTGAGGCAGGGGAAAATGACGTCGGCGCGTTTTCTCTCCATGATACGCTCTATATTGTCCGGTTGTGCTTTTGCCAAAAAAGCATCGTAGACAGCGGCTTTTCCCTGATAATCGTGCCGTCCGTAGTGGGCCAGCTCGGCGGAGAGCTCGTTCATTTGCGTATCTGCCGTGGCTTGTTTTTGCAGGCCGGTAATATCATGCGGGTCATGGGCTGCAATTTCTCGGCGCAAGGCTGCGGCTGCGTTCTCAAAACGCTTTGGGAATTCATTATAAATAGCCGCAAGTGCTTTGGCTCTGGCCTCTCCCTTTTGTTCTCGGGCCGCTTGCAGTTGTTGGCTGCGCTTTAAGGCTGAGTCGAGGTACAGGCGCATGTATTCAAAATCTGCGTTGCCTCCGGTGAAGCCGTCCAGTACTTCACCGCTCGCATTAATCATCACAAAGGTGGGGAATCCGCTCACGTTGTATTTCCTGCACAAGTCTTTGCGTTTTTCCAGTACCTCGGCATCCGGTTGTGTGCGGCGGGGCAGGTCTACCTCCAGCAATACATACTTATCCGCCACGTAGTTAGCAAACTCAGGCGTGTCTAATACCGCATATTTCATTCTGCGGCAATGGCTGCACCAGTCAGACCCCGTAAAATTAATCAAAATGGCTTTGCCCTCTTTTGCCGCCTGTTCTTTGGCTTGCTCCATATCAGCCCCCCATTCAGCGGCCATTGCCGGTGCTACCAGCATGGCTGCGCCTATGGCCCATATCGTTTTCTTGAACATGCCCTATATTCTGCTCTTTCTCGGTTCGCTCTGCAAGCTTTTTTTTGCACAAGAGTTTAAAAAAAGGTATGCCGCAGAGTGTGAAAAACGCGTAAAATACACGTTTTTCTTGCTTGACAAATAGCCAGCGAATTGATAGGTATTAGTATATGAAAACCGCATTGGCGAGTATCGTAATGGCGGTGTTTGCAGCCTCCGGGGTATGGGGAGGCGTAGACGCCATGAAGAATTTTCAACAGCCGCAAAAAGGCACCCCTGCCATTTTGAGTTTCGGCGGGGAAGGTGGGCGCGAGTTTATGCTGGATGGTAAGCCGTTCCAGATACGCTCTGCCGAGATTCACCCGCAGCGTGTTCCCCGCGAGTATTGGCGCCACCGTATACAAACAGCAAAGGCGATGGGGCTGAACACCATTGCTTTTTATGTGTTTTGGAATCAGTTGGAGCAGGCTGACGGGAGCTGGGATTTCAGTGGCCGCAATGATATTGCCGCTTTCATTGATTTGTGCCAAGAGGAGGGGATGTGGGTGCTTTTCCGCCCCGGTCCCTATGTGTGCGGCGAGTGGGATTTGGGTGGCTTGCCCACCTATTTGATTAAGGATGACGTGACACCTCTGCGCAATACCAAGAACCCTCAGTTTATGGAGGCCCAGACGCGCTATCTGGAGAAGATGGCTGAGATTGCCGCACCCCGCCTCAGCAAAAATGGGGGCCCGATTCTGATGGTTCAGTTGGAGAATGAGTACGGTAGCTACAAATCCCCCTACGATGAGCTGGCCTATATTGAGTGGCTCAAAAATTTCTGGGAGAAAAAAGGGGCAGGGCCTTTCTACTTGTCCGAGGGCTCTTCTAACCACCACTTGCGTTTTGTGCCCAAGGGGGTAGCGGTGGGGCTTGACCCTGCTGACCGCCCCGGTGACATGCGCAATGCTCTGCGTATTGCTCCGGGGGTGCCGGTGTTCTCCAGTGAGACGTATCCCGGTTGGTTGCGCCACTGGGGTGAGGGCAACTGGACCCCCACGCGTAAGACTCTGGATTCTGTGCGTTGGTACATGAAGGACGGCGTGTCGTTCAACTTATTTGTGTATCATGGTGGTACCAACTTCGGGCTCACTGCCGGTGCAAACAGTAATGAACAGGGCGGTAAGTTTCAGCCGGACTTGACCAGTTATGATTACGGCTCCCCCGTGGGGGAAAATGGTAATCTGACCAAAGAATACTTTGAGTACAGGGACATTATTTTGGGGGCCTTGCCGGACCTGAAAGTCCCCGCGGTGCCTCAAACTCCGCCGGCCATGGAGATTGCCGCATTTACCCCGCAGGGGGTGGGCTCTTTCGATATGGTGAAAATGCAGAAGGTAAAGGAGGGTATGGATACTCCCTGTACACTGGAGAGTGTAGGGCAGAACCAAGGTTTGGCCGTATATTCTGCACCGCTGCCCGCCGGTGAAAGTGCCACGCTTACCTGCCGTGCACATGATTATGCGATGGTGTATGTCGGTAATCAATACATAGGTGTTATTGACCGCATGAAAGGGCAAACGTCTATTAAGGTGCCTCGCCGTGAGTCTGATACAACCTTGCGTGTGGTTGTAGACACCTTCGGGCATGTCAATTTCTGCTCGTATATGGAGAAAGACCGTAAGGGTATCATAGGCTCCGTAAAATTGGGTGATGCTGAGCTCAAGAATTGGAGCTTGCATGTGCACCCCCTTACCACGGTGCCTCAAGTGGTGGACGGTAAGCCCGATGCCTCCGTTAAAGGCGGCCTTTTCAAGGCTGAGATAGAGCTTGCCACGGTGCAGGATACATTCATTGACATGGCTGCATGGCCTAAGGGGTATGTGTGGGTCAATGGTCATTTGTTGGGGCGTTACTGGTATATCGGGCCGCAAGAGCGTTTGTATTGCCCTGCTGAGTTTCTGAAAAAGGGTAAGAACGAAATTGTTGTTCTGGACCTCATGGCTTCTCCCTCCTCACCGCAGGCTATATCCGGTAAAACGGAGCGTAATATGGAGGTGAAAAAAGAAACCAAATCCCTCAACAATCAGTGGGATTGAGGCGGGATACGGAGAGTATCGCCTTATCATTTTCCCGGAGGTTGGTAAACTTACCGCCTCCGGGTTCTTCATCTAAAATCTATTACTGATTTTCTTGACATTTACATGCAGATGTGATAGAGAAAGAAGCAGCGTATATGAGAGCATTTTACACCGGAGTATTGACATTGTGTTTGGCTGTGTTTGCCGGAGGCATTCTCCCTGCCACAGCGGCGGATGATAAGAAGCAACCGACTGCTGCCGAGTTGCGTAAAGCTCGCCGTGCTGCGGTGAAAGAAGCTGAGCAGAATTTGCGTAAAGCCAAGCGTAGTGGCGATGAAAAAGCCATTGCCGCAGCCAAGGCTGCGCTGGAGCTTGCTAAGAAGAAAGCCAGTGGTAAAGGCGCTGATATGGCTGCTGAGTTTGCAGCACTGATGCAGGCCTCTGAGATGCTTGTATCCGTGGTAGATGAAGATTCGGCCAAAAAGGCTGCGGATAAGATTCACAGCATGTTCAGTAAGCTGCCTGCACCTGATGAGGTGTCGGATGATGATATTGAGCTGTGGGCCACCGAGCAGAATAAGCTCAACAAAGAAATGGAGCGTTTGCGCAAGGAACCTTGGTTTGAGGAGTCCGGCTTGCAAGATGCATGGTCTGCTGCAACAGACCCCTATTCTCGCAAACGTGCTATTCGTCAGAAAAGATGAAACATTGGTATTTGTCTGTTGTGTTGATGGTGGCCTCTGCGTGGGCCGACATGCCGCTGACCCTTGACCCTGCCGTAGTCGAGGAGGTTAAGCACGCCGTATTTAACGGTGCTCTTATGGTGGGGGAAGATGAAAAGACTGTGAAAACGGAGGAGCAAGGGGATATCGCTTTGTGGCAACAGGCCATGGATGCCGCCGGTACTGAGCTGATGCCTGTTAAGTTGCTGGCATTGTTGCAGCGTTTGAATCCCGATAAACCCATGGAGTCTTATGCTGCTCTGTATGCCGATACGCTGCGTTTGCACGTGTTGGCTGCGGCGGGGAATCGTGAGGCCCGCATGCAGCTTGCTGCTGCCTTGCGCGTAGGGATGTTGCCCGGTGGTATGCGTATTATTTGTGATGCTTCTAAGGCCGAGGCTTTGATGCCCTGATGGGATGCAAAAAAACGGCACTGACATCGGGTGGATGCAGTGCCGTGAAAAAAAGAACAGCGTCGCTTTGCGGACGTGGCCTAAGCGCGCAGCTTAGGACTTGTAACGCAAACGCTTCTTGTGGCGGTTCTGGCGCATGCGCTTGCTGCGCTTGTGCTTGTTGATCTTAGCCTT
>JAFYUT010000043.1 GCA_017549485.1 Akkermansia sp. | reverse complement strand
TATGAAGACCATCGCTATTCTTGCCCTTACGGCCGCCGCTCTCGTTTCCTGCCAGCAGCAGCAGCAGCAGTAGCAGCCCACCGAGAATCCTACTCCTGTTGAGGTAACTCCCGTTAAGAAGTAAGTGAATCTCGGCAAGCCAAGGGCTTGCTAAAAGTCACAAAGACGCGTCGGTGCTTGAGCGCCGACGCGTTTTTATTTGACCATGGCAACAAGGACTGGTAAAATACCGCTATGGCTTATTTGGAAATCAGGGACGCATGTGTGCATTACCCGGTGCGTAATACATGGGGAACCACGGGCGAGGTCATCAAAGCCGTGGATCATGTAAGCCTGAGTCTGGAAAAAGGGAGCATCTTGGGCCTGGTGGGAGAATCCGGGTGCGGAAAATCCACCCTCTCCCGTGCCATTATGCAGTTGCAGCCCCTCACCTCCGGTAGTATCATACTCAACGGCACCAACCTGAGCGAGTTACCGGCAAGAGAAATACGCCGCCGCCGTACGGATTTTCAGATGGTGTTTCAAGACCCCTACGCCTCTCTCAACCCGCGCATGAGCATTTTTACCACCTTGGTAGAGGCGCTGAGCCAACGCCTTTCTCTCAAAAAAAATGAGAGAGAAGCAGCCGTAGCAGAGTTAATGAACCGAGTTGGGTTGAGCCCGGAGCACATGTATAAATACCCACACGAGTTCAGTGGTGGGCAGCGCCAGCGCATAGCCATAGCCCGTGCCATAGCCCCCCGCCCTGCCTTGTTGTTGGCAGATGAACCGGTCTCTGCGCTGGATGTCTCTATCCAAAGCCAAATACTCAACCTACTTACCGATCTGACCAAGCAGATGGGCATCAGCATGCTCTTTATCTCTCACGACCTCTCAGTTGTACATTATCTTGCAGACCACATAGCCGTAATGCAACGTGGCAAAATTGTAGAATACGGCCCGGCAGATGCCGTATTCAATCACCCACAGCATGAGTACACCCAAACCCTGCTGGCAGCTATTCCCTGAACCAAAGGAAACTGCGGTACAGTACAACCTACACCCAACACATTGGGTGATACACCCCCGAACAACAGGATGATATCGGGAGAGGGTTACCTATACTCGCCCTGCTCTCATCAAAAATTGAGTCATTTATCGATAGGCGTCGCAGGAAAATATTCTTCGTCCCAAATGTGAAATTTTCTATTTTGCTCATCTGTCAACCCAAAGTATTTATAGGGATTTTTATCACCTCCAAATCTGTCATCCTTACACGAATCCACGTGATACCAACGCCCGGAATCAAATTGAACCAGATTCCAGCAGTGTGGGCCTCCACTTATATTTTCTCCCTGTATAACATGACAGGGTATATCTAACATACTCAAAAATAAATACATTGTGCGTGCGTAGGCCCCGCAGTCGCCCTTATGGTGAAGCAAAACTCTGATACAGCTTTGATTAGGTTTCCCGGTATCGTATTCACAAAGTTTGGCTACTTCATCATGCAAAAAGAGCACGATATCCTCGCGTTTTTTAGCCGAAGCTACGCACTTCTTGATGCACTCTTCAGCTATTTTCAACGCTTCTTTTTGTTCCGGGGTCAGTTTTTTTCGTAATTTAGGGTTTCTGTATGCTGCCAGCAAGAGCGCACTATCGGCAAAATTAAACTTTACCTGAATTTGGTTATCACGAAAATAGTAATAATAATGTGTTGCATGATTAAAATACATTGCCCGATTCAGATTTTTAAGAAAAAGGGGAGACATTTTCTTTTCAAATACTATATAGGCAGTGGGTTGCATAGAGTTAGCCATATTCTCCACTAACTGCACAAAATCATTTTCAGATGCAATTTTTTGCGTTCGTTTAGGATTAAACCGTGCAGCATGAGCAGGAAGAGCTAATACCGTTAAAAATGTGAGCATTACTGCCCATAAGATATGAATGTGTTTCATTGATTGTATTTCAGAACTGAATTGGCGTTTTTTTCGACACACAGGAAGCTATTTAAGCTCCTTTTTCTCTTATTCACCAGGCGGATGGGCGTATCATATCACGCTGTATACCAATAAGTCAATCCATTTTTGGAGCGTTTTTTATTATTTTATCATAGGGATATACCACTAAAAAAGCGTGGTAAAAACCACGCTTTTTTGTAATAAAGGATATAATAAGGTTGATTACAGCATCAGGCGCACAGCGTCTTTCAAATCTTCACTACCGTAAAACTCATTTTGTACAAGTGATTTACCTACAGCTTTTTTACGAGCATCAATAGAGAAGGTGACCGTCAAAAGCTTTTTAAGGAGTCTCTGTTGGGTGGCGGCATCACAAGTGCGGATTTTCTGAGCATCATGCTGCAACTCTTTAATACGGCCAACAACCATGAAAAGTTCCTCTGCGGCGGCATCTGCACTTTCCTTGTCCTTAACAGTCTCAAGAATCTCAACGATTTTAACCTGTAATTCGCAAAGCTCGTTAATAGCGGCCTCCACCTTATCCACCTCAGAGCTGACTACAGCGGCGGGATCAGCAACGGTCTGAGCCATAGCTACGGGGGAGAACAAGGCAACAGCGGCGACAATAGCGTGTGTTTTCATCATAATAAATAGATTCAGCCACAATACTATCACACTTTTAACTCTTGTCAACTTCAAAACATTATGATAGACTGAGGCCATGAAAAAGTTGCACCTCATCCCTGCATGTGTCGCCCTGTTTTGTTGCTCTTGCGCCTATATGCAGTCCAACAAAAATATTACAGAAGGCGGGGTGCATTATGAAGGCTGCAAATTAGATACCGACACCATGGCCCTGTGCCGAAAAGGCTCTCAGTGGTATATAGAGTCACAGGTTAAAACATATTCCAAGCGTTACCCGTTGTTCCATGACTCTATTCTGCTGGCAGATAATAATGCCCCGCAATATCAAGAGGCGGGAACTGAGGAACCCATGGTCTGTTATCTGCCTATCTCAGACGGCACGGCAGCCACGCTGCAAATGAGAGATGGCTATGCCAATGCCTCTGATTTAGCAGGTGAGATTCATAACAAAATGAAGAATACTCCCGTAGTCTACGGTAATGCAGCAGGGCCTGTTACACGCCATGCCATTTCGGCTCATATTGAGCAGAACGAAGAACCGGCGGTAATCACCTTCAAGCAGTTCAGCGAGGCATCATGGGCCCGCCGTACCTTGGCCAAGGCTGATTTTGTTCTGGTGGATATTCCCGGTACTCTTGCCTATAATGTAGCCATCCCTATCATGGCCCCGATTATTTTCTTCTCCGAATTCTTCAGTAATGAAGATTGATGAACAGCTTTTTATATTACTTATTCACAAAAATTGTCAATAAATCAGTGAATAAGTAGGTGTATAACTATGTGAATAAAAAGTCATTCCCCATTTCACAGAATTATCACCTTATTGTTCACAAATTATCTAACTTATATCTAATTGATAAATAACGGTATAGAATACTTATTAACTTTATTGACAGGGTATATGATGAAGAATTTATAAATTTAAATTCTATAGTAATCACAGAGAGGGAAAAAAAGATAAAGCCACAGGGGCCACGCAGCTTGACAGTACAGCATAGAATGATACAATAGCAATCAATGGAAGCGTTACATACAATCAATCAGGATCAGCTCTGGATGTCTCGTGCATTGGAGATAGCGCACAACGGACTCGGTACAACCAGTCCGAATCCTCCTGTGGGTGCAGTTATCGTCAAAGACGGTAAACTTATAGGTGAGGGTTGGCACGAGGTAGCAGGCGAGCCACATGCCGAGAAGCGCGCCATCATGAATGCGCAGTTAAAAGGCAATGCCGCAGCACTGGAGGGTGCCACCATTTATGTTACGCTGGAGCCCTGCTCCTCTCACGGAAAAACCCCGCCTTGTACCGATGCTATTATAGAGGCCGGTATTAAACGAGTGGTATATGGTGCCGTGGACCCGGATGAACGCCACCGTGGCCGTGCAGACGCTATTTTGGAGGCGCATGGCATACGAGTTCGCAGTGAGTGTTGCGCGCGCTCTTGTGAGCTTTTGTTGCGCTCCTGGGCCTATGCTACGCAGTACAAGCGGCCGTGGGTGACTGCCAAAATTGCCTGCACGATGGATGGGCGCATGACGCGCGCCGGGTTAAAGTGGTTGAGTTGCGAAGAATCCATACGTTTTGCCCACCAGATGCGCCTGGAAAGCGACGCCATATTGGTAGGTGGTAACACATTGCGCATGGATAACCCTGCTTTGACAATCCGCAAGCCGTATCGTGAGATACCCGCCGTTAAAAAGCAGCCGTGGCGCATTGTGATGACAAATGATGCTTCTACCTTGCCCGATACCGCAAAGGTGTTTACCGATAAAGATTCGGAGCGCACGCTGATTCGCGAAAATGTGGGTGATATTAAAGCCATGCTTCATGCACTCTATGAGCAGCAGGGGGTGGTGAATCTCATGCTGGAGTGCGGCGGCAACCTGTTGCGCACTTTCTTGCAGGAGGGGTTGATTAATGAGTGGGTGCAGATTATTACCCCGCGCCTCAGCGGTGGCCCGGATTTGGTGATACCCGGCTATTTCATGCCCGATGAGCGTAAGTTTGAGCAAGAAGAATTGATACCGAGTGGTAAAGATATTATCTTGAGAGGTCTTATTCATTGATGCTTAGGAAAGTATTAATTTTATTACTTCTTCTGTTCATACCTTTCGGGCTGTTTATTTATGCCCGATTCATTGAGCGTGAATGGATTGAGAAAACTGAGCATACTCTGGAATGTGCAGAGTGGCAGGGCGGGGAGCTGAGACTGGCCGTGCTGACGGATTTGCATGCACGGCCCACAGATGGTGCATACTTGGACCGCGTGGTCATGGCTACCCTGTCCTTGAGGCCGCATGCTGTTTTACTATTGGGAGATTACCTGAATGACCACCGGGCGCATGAAGGTATGTCTATTGCTGAATTGGAGCAACACCTGCGCCCTTTGGCCGCCCTGCCCTGTTTTGTGGTATTGGGTAATCATGATTATTACCATGGAGAGCAAGAGGTACGCGCCATGCTGGGCCGTTTGGGGATGAAGTGTGTTGAGGGGCGGTGTGAGGAATTATGTGCAGCCGGCGGGAAGATAGATATCGGCGGTATACGTTGCCGGTATACATTTGATACACCCGGTAAGGTACCTGCCCCGCGAGAAGGGGTTCCACTGCTGTTATTATCACACACACCCGTGGGGGCTCAGCACGCGCATGACGATACCTTGCTGACTGTTGCCGGGCATTCTCACGGCGGGCAAATATGTTGGCCGGGCGGTGCCCCTATATGGATGGCCGACGGTAAAACGCCGGCAGCATGGGCAAAGGGGCGTGTACAGGTACATGGGCACCCTTGTTACGTATCTCGGGGTATAGGTACCAGTACCCTGCCCTTGCGTTTTTGTTGCAGGCCGGAGCTATTGTTACTGCGCATTATACCCCCAGCACATTACGCAGAATAAACCATACCGGTACCATCCAAGCAAAAATGATAAAATAAAGTCTGTACCAGCGCTTGTTACGCCAATCTTCGCGTGAACTAAAAGACATTATACCCAGGCGCGTATACTCCAGCAATAAACCTGCAACAGCCATAGGAAGCAAAAAATTGTATTGAAAGGCGCGCACCATATCACCGGCTACCAATGCTCTTGCCGCACGAGTACCGCCACACCCCGGACACGCAATACCCGTGAACTTTCTGAAGATACACCCCGGCGAAATATCTCTCACCATGGCAGATACACAAGCCGCGTTCAAATAAACGACCATGCCGGTTATCAGCAGCAGCACCGTTATGGTAATAAACTTAACCTTGGCGCGTTTGCGTATCCCCGGTATCGGGGCATGCGGTATGGGCGGAATATTCATGTTAAGCGGTTGAAATACCGGTAGGGGGAAGAGAGCGAATGATAAAAAAACGCCGCTGTGCCGTCAGTGGTATGAGAGCCACGATCCCTCAATTCAGGTGGGTGCGGAGCCGGAGGTATCTGAGGTATCCCTATCGGACGGAACATTGCCTCCTTTGGCTTTGATGCCCCTTATTATAGTACAACGGTCCGGGCCTTTTAGTCCACGCGTCACGAGCACAGCAGCTGGTTATTTATATACCATTTCACCTCTGTTTTGGCAAGAAAAATCGCAGCAATTCTGAAAAACAATTGTTCCATGTGGAACTGATGAAAAAGAAGGAATACAGGGCGTTGTGAGCGGCCATGTTTTGTATTGACAAATGGGGAGTAAGAGTGTAAAATCTTCGCGCACATGACGATACCTCAACAACTTTCAGAACAATTACTGGCCGCGTTGAAGAGCGTGCCCGGAGTAGAATTGCCCGAGGGCTTTGTACCGGCTGTAACGCCGTCTCAGGATTTGCGTTTCGGTGATTACCAGAGCAATGCAGCTATGGTACTTGCCAAACAGGTAAAGACGAATCCGCGTGCTCTTGCCACCCAAGTGGTAGAGGCTATGAGTGGCTGTGAAATGGCTACACTTGAGATTGCCGGCCCGGGTTTCATCAATTTCCGTATCAAGCCTGAGTTCTTTGCCGCCAAGGCAGAGGCCATGCTGAGCGATGACCGCTTGGGTGTGGCACTTACCGATAATCCCAAGAGCTTGGTTATTGACTTCTCTGCCCCGAATGTGGCTAAGCCCATGCATGTGGGGCACATCCGCTCTACCATTATAGGTGATACACTTGCTCGCTTGGCTCGTTTCTTGGGGCATAAGGTGGTTACGGATAACCATATCGGCGACTGGGGTACACAGTTCGGTATGATTCTTTGGGGATGGAAGAATATTCTCAAGCAAGAGGATTTGGAGAAGGACCCCATCGAAGCGCTGCTTGATGTTTACAAGAAGGTAAATACCATGTGCAAGGAAGACGAGAACCTGCTGCCTGTTTGTAAGGTGGAGCTCGTAAAATTGCAGAGCGGTGATGACGAGAACCTCGGTATCTGGAAACAGTGTATTGAAGTCACCAAGATTGGTCTTGAGAAAATTTATTCTCAGCTCGGCATCAGCTTTGACTACTGGCTGGGTGAGTCTGCCTACAATGATGCTCTGGCTCCCTTGGTGGAGGATTTGTTGGCTAAGGGAATTGCCCGTGAGAGCGACGGCGCAGTGTGCGTGTTCTCCGATGGCTACCACAAGCCGCAGAATGACCCCTTCCTCGTGCAGAAGAACGGTGAGTGGGTACCGGTGCCGGCCATCATTCGTAAGGCCGATGGTGGCTTCTTGTACGCCACGACAGACCTTGCCACGCTGGACTACCGTACACAGAACTTCAATGCCGATTCCATTTGGTATGTAGTGGGTGCCCCGCAAGAAAAACACTTCAAGCAGATTTTCGACATCGAGCGCATGCGCGGGGTGACGGGTGATTTCCGTCATGTAGCTTTCGGTTCCATTCTCGGTAAAGACCGCCGCCCCTTCAAGACACGCAGTGGTGATACCGTGAGCTTGCAGGACGTCATAGACGAGGCTGTAACGCGCGCTGCCAAGGTTGTTGAGGAGAAGAGCCCCGACATGCCTCAGGACGAAAAAGAGCGCGTAGCACGCATCGTAGGCGTGGGTGCCATCAAGTTTGCCGAGCTTTCTCAGAACCGCATGAGCGACTATATCTTCGATTGGGATAAGATGCTCTCCCTCTCCGGTGATACGGCTCCTTACTTGCAGAACTCTTATGTTCGCGTACGTTCCATTTTCCGTAAGATAGATGGCGAATTCGTTGCTCCTCAATCACTTGTGATTTCTGAGAATGCAGAAATTCACTTAGCAAGATTGCTGGTACGTTATGCAGAGGTGGTACCGAGCACCTTGGATGACTGCCGCCCGAATCTGTTGGCTGCTTACTTGTATGACTTGGCAAGAGCCTTCCATAGTTTCTATGAGGCATGCCCGGTTCTTAAGAGTGAGGGTGCTGTTAAAGAGACCCGACTTGCCTTGTGTGAGCTGACTGCTCGCGTGCTGAAACAAGGTATGGGATTGTTCGGTATCGAGATGCCCGAGCGCATGTAACTATCATAATTGTTCCACATGGAACACATATTTTTCAAAACAACGGCTGTCGCGGTTATGACTGCGGCAGCCGTTTTTGGCAATACAGAATCAACTACTCCCCTGCCCTGCCCCACGCTTAATCTCCCTTTGGTTATCGAAAATGCCGACGTGAAAGAGAGAATTGAAAGAGGTATGATAGACCTTTTATTGGGCTGGGAAGAATCGGCTGCTGTACATTTTGCTCATGCCATAGACCTGGGCGCAGCGACCGAAAATACGAGTTTAATGGCCTATTGCGGCATGATGATGGCGTCAACCACATCCGGTGCCAGAGATGCAAACCGCATGCTCTTGGAAGAAAAAATTGAAAAAGTCCCGAGCACACCGGTGGAGTTGTTTTACCTGAACTCGTTTCTTAAACTCATGGGAAACGATATGGTGGGAGCAGCAAATGACTTTGCCGAAAGAGCAGAAAAATATAAGCGCGACCAATTCTCTGCCCTCTGGGCAATCATGTTATACCACTGCGCAAGCGAAGGCTATGATATGCTGGGTCGCGCCAATGAGCACCAGCAAAAAGCTCTCGATTTGGCCGAAAAATTATACACTCAATATCCGGAAAATTCTCTGGTATGTTATGTGAGGGCCTATATAGAAGAAGCCGCACCGCAGGTATCTGAGCGTGCTATGGAAGCAGCATTCAAGGCTGCAAACGGAATGCCTGAGCACCCTATGCCGCAACTGCTTTATGGGCATTTATTATACCGTGCAGAGCATGCCGAAGAAGCCTTGAAATACATAAAAAAAGCAGTAGAACTATCTGATTCTCAAGAAATTAAGCCTCATGAAGCTCGCCTGAATATGACAGCGAAGCTGTATGAATCAACAGCGCTGTGGAGTGCCCGCAAAACAGCCGAAGCATTGGCAAGCAGGCGTGCTTTAAATGCTGTACCATTAGACCGAGAGAATCTTGACTCACCTGCTGTGATATTACAAAGATGGGAGGCTGCTACCCTGCCCTTGCGCGTTTTAGTACTGCGAGCTACACCGCCGGATTTAGCAGATATACGTGCTGCTGCCAATGCAGCTACGCCTCAGCCCGCCTTGCCGGGTGATGATGCCGTGTTACACGTGAGAGATTGTTTGCGCGCTTCCTTATATGTGCGTGCTCGCATGGCAAAGAATGATACGGTTAGTGCGAGAAAGTCGCTCCAATTGGCCAAAGAATCGTTTGAAAAGTTTAAATTGACGCGCGATGAGGTTTTCAATCGTAGCAATGCATACATTACCCCGTGGTATCGCGCACACGAGGCTTGTTCTATTGCTATTTTAGCAGCAGGTAATGCTATTGCCCCGGATTCAGATGATTTCTGGAAAAAGATAGCTGATTCCGTCCGATTACCCGTGCATATGTTGCTGCCTCCGCCGCTTCCTCAACAATTCGGCCCCGAGCCACCCCCTCAACAAACTACAAAAGCGACTTCTAAATCTAAAAAGAAGCCAAATAAACGTCTTTAACTTTAATTAAAGAATGTAGCGTGTGAATGCAAAAATCCGTACGAAAGTACGGATTGAATTGAAATTTTGAAATGAAAATCTGTTCCACGTGGAACAATTATTTTACCCTCTCCATATAATGGTGTACGCAGAATTCATTTCACGCACGCTTAAAGGATGTTGTTCGGCATAATTTTTAAGAGTCGGTAAGAGCTCTGTTGTGGCGTAATGAACCAAGCGTTGCAAAGTCTCATCATTAAGTGCCGGACAATTTTTGTAAAGGCCGATTACAAGATGGGATGATTGTTTCATGAGGCGCAGCGGCCAAATGCGGCACTCGAACGGTCGCAGCTCACGCGGTAAGGTACAGCCTATTTCAGAATTCAGCATCGGGCAGTCAGCAACTTCATTTTCTGAGTTGTTGCAAAAATGCAAATAGAAACTTGTGCTACCGTCTTCTCGTTTTTCTAAAGGAACACCTTCTTCTTGCAAAAGATAGATAAGCTCCTTTTCCAGTGCCGGTGTTTCCCACGCGGAACTTTTATGAAAATTACAACACAGCTTGCAAGCAGCACAATCAGCAGGAGTAAAAATATCAGTCAACATAAATGGTAGCGGTATATTTGGAAAGGATGAGTGCAGGATGGTAAGAAAGTTTTGCTTTGCGCAAGCCGTCAATATTTAAATCTTCCTCGCGATTGATCCATTCAGTTTTTACGGCGGCAGCAACTTCTCGGTTAATGTAAACGTATGCATCCCGATACTCGGGGATGCATTTTTCATAATGGATATCTGTGACGCTCTCGTTCACTTGTGAATACAATGCCATAGCAACCGGCTTGCCATCTATATAAACAATGCCACCGCTCAGATGTAATTGTTCCATGTGAAACATTGAGTTTTCAATGGCGCGGTATTCATGAAGCAGAGCAGGGGATTCTTGCTGTGATTTTAGCCATTGTTGAGCTACGTTCAGTGCATCTTGGCGATTTTCCGGGGTTAATTTTTGAAATACAACATCCGGATATTTCTTTAAAAAATTATTCAAATGTGTGCGTTTTTTGTGATAGGCATTACCGTTCAATAATGCTAAATCGGAGCTTTTGTAGAGATAATCCGCATCACCGCGGTCATATCCTATTTGAGCTTTTTTACCGTAAAATAGTTGAAGATATTCTGCTTGTTCAGCAGTTAAAAGACAGTATTGCAGCTTTTCTTGGCGAGCTTTGGCATCTGCCTCTATGGCAACCAAACATGCGTTAATAGTGTTTGTGTTTCCACCTACCGGAAAAGTATATCCCTTTAGTCTTCCATTACCTGAGAAATGCCTGATTAAATGTTCCATGTGGAACAATAGCTTGGTACCATACTTATTTTTAAGGAGATAGATGTTAGGAAAAGCTAGGTCGCTACAAAGTAAAGATACCGTACAACGGCGCACGTTATCTGCATCGTCGGGTTGAGGTTCGCGGAAGTGCAAGGGGCCACTTATCATGATTATGCAGCTATTATATCACTATAGCTACCGTAATGCAATAACCGTTTTCAGAGAGCAGAGATATCGGCCTGAATCTGAGATTTCAGCTCCTCAATGGATGCGAATTTTTGTTCATCTCGAATGAATCGGTGCAAGAAAATTTCAATATGTTCCCCGTAGAAATCGTCCCCCGAGTAATCTACAAAGTGGGTTTCCAGTCGGGTAATTTTGACAGATTCTTCAATGGTGGGGCGTTTACCGAGGTTGGCAATACCGTGATAAGTGGTACCATTTAGCGTGGCAGAAACAGCGTAAACACCGGCTCGGGGCAGGGCGGCAGATGCCGGTAAAGCGATATTAGCGGTGGGGAAGCCAAGCTTTCTGGCTAGTTTTTGACCGTGTTCAACCATGCCATAAATGGAGAATGGGCGCCCGAGCATATCGGCTGTTTGTTCCATTTTACCGGTCTGCAAAAGGCCTCTTATATTGGTAGAGCAGACTACATTTTCGCCTTTGGTGAGCATCTCACAAATGCAGGCATGGAAGCCTCGTGAGGCACCTTCTGCACGCAGGAAATCGGCATTACCGGCTCCGGATTTACCGAAGTGCCAATTACTGCCTACAGAGATACCGGCAACGCGACAAGCGCTGCAAATGGCATCTAAAAACTCTTTAGCAGATAAGTTTGCCAGCTCGTGGGTAAAGGGTAACTCCAGCAAAATATCAACTCCCAGTTGTTCTAATAAGCTGTGTTTTTGCTCTGCGTAGGGAGTGATGAGGAGAGGCGCTGCCTCCGGTTTAAGGACAGCCAACGGGTGTGGTGTAAAGGTAATAACCCCGCGTAAGGCTCCCGGTGTATCGGCTGAAAGTATTACTCGTTTATGGCCCACGTGAACTCCATCGAAAAAGCCTGCCGCCCAATGTATAGGAGCTTGATAATCAACAAGTTCTGAGAATTTATGTAATACTTTCATTATCAAATATCAAGCAGGTAAATTACGGTCGGAAAGCACTTTTTCGAGAGGTAGCAAACGCTTGAGCAGCTCCTCTTTACCGGCGGCTTTCAGGGTAGGTACATCAATAGCCTCACTGATATCAAAATGGCCTGAGCGAACACGGCGAAGCGCTGTCAGGTGGGCACCGCAGCCCAGATATTGACCTAAGTCATGCGCATAGGTTCTCACGTAAAAACCCTTGCTGCAATGTACGGTAAAATCAACCTCGGCCTGTTCAAGGTCGATGCGCGTAATTTCATAATCAAGCACCTCGACGTGGCGAGCTTTACGTTCTACTTCCTTACCTTTTCTTGCAAGTTTATAGCAGGGAACGCCATTGATTTTTACAGCGGAGAACATGGGTGGCACTTGGTCAAACTCACCGTGAAAATGCTCAAAAGCGGCGCGTATCTGTTGCTCTGTGATACCGTCGGTAGGTTTAGTGCATACAACTTCACCATCGGCATCCTGGCTGTTTGTTTCGATGCCCAGTTTCATGGTGGCGGTATAGACCTTGTCTTCACACATGAGGAGGTCTTGTACCTTGGTTGCTTTACCGATTACTACAATGAGCATGCCGGTAGCCATGGGATCCAGCGTTCCGCAATGCCCGACCTTTTTAGTACCGAGAATGCGGCGGCACAATGCCACGGCTTTGTGAGAGGTGAAGCCCGGGTCTTTATCTACCAGCAATACACCACAGGGGGCATCTGAGCAGGGCAGGGGAGTATTCATGATAACTTTCGTAATTCGCGTCGGAATGAGTTTAATACTTTTTCACGGCAGTCTTCAAGCGTGCCTCGCATGCGTATGCCGGAGGCCATGGCGTGGCCGCCGCCACCATGTTCACCCGCAATGGAAGATACATCTATACGGGGGTCTTTAGAGCGCAGAGAGACACGTATCATACCGTTCTCCATATCCTCAAAAATCACTGCGGCTTTCACGCCCTCCCATATACGTATATAATCTACCAAGTCTTTGCAATCTTCCATCCCCACACCTAATTCTGCCTTTTTACCGGCCGGCATAGAGTAGTGGGTGAGGGCGCCGTTTTCTTCAATCACCATGTGGTTGAGAACCTCTTTCTGCATGGTGTAAACGCTCATGGGAGACTCTTGCCAGATACGGCGGTTGATATCGCCTACATCCACTCCGGCTTCTATAAGGCTAGCCGTGGTACGCATGACCTGCGGGGTGGTGCTGCCGTATTGGAAGGAGCCCGTATCGGTGCTGATGGCAGCATACAGAGCCTCTGCAACGGGACGTGTAAGCGGTGCTCCCAGTGCTGTAATAAGCTCGGCTATCATGCAACCGCAGGCTGCTTCCCCACCTTTAACCACGTTCAAGTCTGCATAGTTGGTGTTGGTGTGGTGGTGATCGATATTGACCGTGTAAGGAGCCTCTTTGAAACGTGCCATAGCGGCGTCGCCTATGCGCTTGAGGTCTCCTGTATCCACACAAATGAAGCAATCTACCTCCTGCGGCAGGGCAGGGGGGATAGCTTGCAGCAGCTCACTGCCCTGCAAAAATGTGTAGCGGGCAGGGCAGGGGTCTTCATTCCACAGTTGTACTTGTTTGCCCAAAGCCCGCAGCGTGAGCCCCAGCGCCAAGGTAGAGCCTATGGCATCGCCATCCGGTCTGAAATGAGAAATGACTACAAAATTTTTGTGGCTGTTGATGACTTGGCAGAGTTCTGTGTACATTATGAAAGGATGTTTTCGTTATATTCTTCTTCGTATTCATCTGTTGCCGCCGCAGCCTGTACGGGTTCTACCGTAGTTTGACGTGTCATGAGCGACTTAGCTAAAATGGCTGAAAGCACCAAGGCAAATCCGCACCATTGGCCGGCTTGAATGACCTCTGCATAGAACAGGAACCCGATGAGCGCAGCTTCAATAGGCTCCATGCAAGAAACAATACCGAACTCCAGAGAGCTGAGTTTTCTCATGGCGTATGCCACTAAAACGAGCACACCCACACCTTGACAAATCCCGATGCCCAGCAACCATGGCCAACCCGTAGCCAGATTTTGCAGCGGCTGGCTTGCAAAACATATCGGGATAATCAAAACCAACGTACCGGCTACCGATTGCCAGAATGTGCGTTGTAAAAGGGTAACATCTGCCCGCATAAAGCGATTCAGTACAATGTAGAGTGAGTAAAATAACCCGCTGAGCAAGCCATACAGTATACCCAAGGCATCATTTTGGCCACCCGATGCCGGCCCGGAAAGCAAGGATACCAGTACAATACCCAACCCGGCTGTCAGAATCAACAAAGCGTCTCGGCGCGGTGGTAAATGGTGGTCTAAAAGGGCCTCCCACACTGCGGCAAACAAGGGGCCCGTGGCAGGTAACAGGGCTGCTATGCCGGCAGAGGTTTCTTTGATGGCCAAAAAATAAAATAAAATACAAAGGCTGATACCTATACCTGATATAAAAGCCCTGCCGTTAAAGCGCATAGTGTCGCCACGGCGATATACCATCCAGATGCCTTGTGTGCCTATCAGCAATAACCCTATACCGAAGCGCGACAGCGAGCATAATTGCGCACTACAGGCAGACTCACGCACAAACACACACAACATACCCATCAGCACGGATGCCATGGTTGCTGCTAAAAATGCACTGAGATATCCCTTATTCATGCGCTACACGCCTGCGAGCGCGCGGATTATACCACCCCATCCCCTTACTGGCAACACTTTTTTAGAGAAGCAGAAAGTCACCCCCTGCATCCGGGGAGGGTACCGCACGTGTTTGCAGGGGTGTTTCCTCCTCCGCAGGCATGATTGCGGCGTAAAATACCCCCTACCATGAGAAATTATAATCTTGGAAAAGTGGAAATTTTCGGTATTTTTTTCTTGGAAAAGTGGAAATTTTTGCCGTTTTTTTCTTGGAAAAGTGGAAAAATTAAGATGGTGTTTATTCACATGTATTTATTATCAATAAAATAAGCGATTGCGTAATTCGAAAGGTGAAGAAATATCTATAAATCTTGGAAAAATGGAAATTTTTGCCGTTTTTTTCTTGGAAAAGTGGAAAATATAAGGTATATTGTTTTAGGGAGTAAATGAGCTATGATTAAACGAAAAATAGACCGGTACTTACAGGAACAATACGCAGGAGACACGAAGGCGCTATTGATAACCGGAGCTCGCCAAATAGGCAAAACTTTTTCAATTCGTGAGTATGGGAAGACATACAAGCGTTTTGTAGAGATTAATTTTGCCGATAATCCGGAATACATACACATATTTAATCAGGCCAAAGGTAGTAAAGAGATATTGGAAAGGTTGAGCATTATAACGGAAAAACCTCTTATAAAAGGAGAAACTCTTATCTTTTTTGATGAGGTACAACTGTGTCCGGAAATAGTAACAGCCGTTAAATATTTGGTAGATGAGGGCTCATACCGTTACATATTGAGTGGTTCTTTGCTTGGTGTTGAGTTGAAAGATTTGAGATCTGAGCCGGTAGGGTACATGAGTGTAAAAGAGATGTATCCCTTGGATTTTGAAGAATTCATCGTAAGTCAGGGTGTAAGTGATACTGTAATAGATACATTGAAAACAGCGTGGGAAACCCGTACAGAAGTGGATGATTTTATTCACGGTAAAATGATGGATTTATTTCGCCTCTACCTTGTTGTGGGGGGTATGCCGGCGGCTGTAAAGTGCTACAACACGACTCATGATTTACAAAAGGTGCTACAGGAGCAACAGTCTATTTTGCATCTTTATAAAAGAGATATAGCGCAGTATGACCCTGCACGTAAACTGAATATCAATGAGATATTCGATTTGATACCGCCTGAGCTTAATGCTGCCAATAAGCGTTTCATATTAAAGAGCTTGAATAAGAATGCAAAATTTGAGCGTTATAGTGATTCTTTTTTATGGTTGAAAAACGCAGGGGTTGCTTTACCTGTATATAATGTAGAGGAACCGAAGATACCGTTATTACTTGCGCGCTCCCGCAACTTATTCAAATTGTTTCAGAGTGATGTCGGTTTATTGGCAGCACAGTATGCGGAGGGTATTCAACTGCGGATACTTTCGGGTGTAAAAGATATCAATTACGGTTCCATATATGAAAATGCAGTGGCTCAGGAGCTGGTAGCGCATGGTTTATCTCCGTATTATTTTAACAGCAAAAAACAAGGAGAGCTCGATTTTGTGATTGAGCTGGGTGGAAATATTGTACCGATTGAGGTAAAATCCGGTAAAGATTATACTCAGCATCGTGCATTGGCTAATATTATGATTAACCCTGATTACTCCTTGCCGGAGGCTTTCATTTTTTGTAATGATAACGTAAAACGCAAAGATAAGTTTACATACGCTCCCATCTACATGGTGATGTTTTTGGAGCGCAAAAATGATGCGCCACGTTATTATAAAATAGACCTGAGCGGTTTGAGTTAAATAGCTGTTGTACCATGCAAAAAGCCCCGCGGTGGCGGGGCTTTGAATGTAGGAAAAGGTGGGGAGCTGTATTAGGCGGGGTCTACCCAGCGCCCGTGAGAGCGAATGAGCTCAATGAGATGTTGCACGGCTTCTTCTTGGGGGATATTCATCTCTACCGGGGTGTGGCCGACGTAGAGGTTAATCTTGTTGGGGGCACCGCCCACGTAACCGAAGTCGGCATCGCTCATTTCGCCGGGGCCGTTAACTATACAGCCCATGATGGCGATTTTAACACCTTTGAGGTGGCCGGTAGCGGCGCGAATACGGGCAGCAGCTTCTTGAATATTATAGTGTGTGCGGCCACAAGACGGGCATGAGACATACTCCGTTTTGCTGAGGCGTACGCCGGCGGCCTGCAGGATATTGAAGCCGAGGTGAGCAGCCTTTTCGGGGTCTTGCTCCAAGCGAATCAGCACAGCATTGCCGATACCGTCGCACAGCAGAGAACCGATGTTGACACCACCGGCCATCGGGGCAGAGAGGGGCTCGGTATTACCGAGAGTATCTTTCAGCAAAATGCTGTGGCGTGAGGGTATCACGGCAGTTAACAGACGAAATGCCTGAGGTACGGGCATGTCTACGCCGTCTTTTACCGTGACGAGTGTTGCAGGGGCATCTGCCAAGGCTGCTACCTCATCTGCACAGCGGGGGTCTACCTCCACAGCTGCGCAATCCTCGTATGCCAGCTCGGGCATAAAGTCTTTCATTTCGGCAGGGTTGAGCGCCTCGCAAGCGGCTTTAGGCAGCACCACGCGCACGGGTTCATTCCACCCCAATGTCATGTTACCGAGCTGAATCACATCTGCCTTGCGTTTGGTGAATACAAAGGGGTTAAACGGGGCAGGGGGCTCGGTGGCAAGCTCTGTCTGCGGGTGGTTGCAACCGGGTTGGTAGGGGGCTGCCAGCTCAAAACCGGGGGCAACCTCATACACCGGGTCTTCTGTAAGAGAGACACGCAGGGTGTCGCCAATGCCGTCTGCCAGCAGAGACCCGATACCCGTAGCACTCTTAATGCGTGCGTCTTCACCTTCACCGGCCTCCGTCACGCCGAGGTGGATGGGGTAGTTCCAATCTGCGCCTTCCTCAGCCAAGCGGCGTACCAGCAAGCGGTATGCCTGAATCATAACCTTGACGTTGGAGGATTTCATGGAGAACACGAGTTGGTGGTAATTGAGGTCGCGTGCTACGCGGGCGAACTCCAGCGCGCTTTCCACCATACCCTCGGGGGTATCGCCGTAGCGGTTGAGAATGCGGTCCGACAAAGAGCCATGGTTAGCGCCCAGGCGCATGGCGCGGCCGTGTTCTTTACAGAAAAGCACCAGCGGGGTGAAAGCCTTGCGCACGCGCTCCAGCTCTTCTTCGTATTCAAAGTCGGTATAATCGCGTTCTTGGAACTTTTTCTTATCAACGAAGTTACCGGGATTTACACGAATTTTTTCTACCCATTTAGCGGCCTCCATAGCGGCATCGGGTTTGAAATGGATATCTGCCACCAAGGGAACATTGCAACCGGCAGCGCGCAGCTCACGTGCAATGTTCTCAAGATTGGCAGCATATACCTTGGTTTGGGCAGTGAGGCGAATAATCTCACACCCGGCTTCGGCAAGCGCAAGAGACTCGCGCACGCAACCGGCGGTATCCAGGGTATCGCTGGTCAACATAGACTGAATACGGATGGGATTGTTACCCCCCAAGCCAAGATTACCAACCTGTACTTCACGCGTCAGACGGCGCGTGTAACGATAGAGACTCGGACAATGCAACAGTGTGCTCATGCCGATATGATAAGCCTTAACGGGTGAATTTTCAAGTAAGAATGCGCTGCAAAGGTGTTTTAATGTTGACTTTTCGGTAAAAAGAGCCTACAGTAGCGCGCACAATAAGAGCATACGACCCGCAATCATCCATGATACGTAACCTTTTAGTCATCAGCATAAGTGCAGCAGCCCTCAGCTCCTGTATCATTTCCTCTGAAAACCTTGTGCCTGACATGCCGCACAACTCTATGTGGCGCCAGCGTGCCCAGCAAGAGGCATTGGCAGCCCGCGCTCATTTACCCGCTGATAAACAAGCTGCTGTTCCCGTAACCCCCACGGCTACGGCCGTAGAGCCTGTGGTGGCTTCCACCGTGCCCACAAGTGTTACACCCAAGCCGGTGGCAGTAACGCCCAAGCCCGTGGCACCGGTAAAAACAGCCGCTGCCAAGCCGGCCGGCAACCATATTACCCAGGCTACGTCAACGAGCCCCGTTACCACCCCTGCCACCCCCGCCATCAAGCCTGAGCCTGTACCCGTGGCTATAACACCTCAACCCGTGCCGGTGGATACACCTGCTGTAAAACCTGTTGTAACCCCTGCCGCCCCCACGCAGGCTGCTGCCAATACAACAGCAACCCCCGCACCTAAGAAAGATAACAGCCATATTCCGTATGCCAAGCGCGTGCCGGGAGACCCCACCCGTGTGTATAATCCGCTGGCACCCGATTTGACAATTCGCACCATCAATCCCGCAACGGGCGAGCCTTTGCCCAAAGATACCGTGTTGCGTGTGCGTGGTACTGATCGTGAGTTCAGAGTGCCGGCGTGGTAAAAAATATGGCTCAGCATCCGTTCAGCGTTGTTACCGTATTGGGCCCGGGGTTATTGGGTGGGTCTGTGGCGCTTGCCGTGCGGCAGGTGATGCCGCAGTGTGAGCTGCGCCTGTGGGCACGCCGAGAGCAACCGCTGGAGCTGGCCCGCAGCATGGGAATTGAGCATACTTATACAGATGCCCGCCAAGCTTGTGAGGGAGCAGAGCTCATCATACTGGCAACCCCCATCGGTGTTTTTGAAGAGTTGAGCCGTAGTATTTTGCCCGCCATCAGTAAAACTGCCTTGGTTACTGATGTAGGCTCGGTCAAAGCCTATGTACACCGTACTACCGGTGCTTTGCTGACAGACCGCGGCCGCAAGTTTATAGGCTCTCACCCCATGGCCGGCAGTGAGAAACAAGGGTTTGAAAACGCTTTTCCCGAGCTGCTGAAAAACGCCACCGTGGTTGTTACGAACCCGCATGGTGTGCCTGAGAGTGATGAAACAAGGCTGGAGCAATTCTGGCAACTCTTGGGTTGCAGTACTTACCGTATGGACCCCGTTAACCATGACCGCACCGTGGCGCGTATCTCGCACATGCCGCACATTGTATCGGGCTTAGCTGCTCGCAATGCTACCGTGGGGAATCCCCGTGTTGCGGATTTGCAACGCTTGGCTTCCAGTGGCTACCGTGATACTACGCGCGTGAGCTCAGGGTCCTCTGCCATGTGGGCCGATATATTGTGGGAGAACGATGTAGCCGTGCGAGAAATATTGCACCGTTGTGTAGATGATTTGCACCGCTTGGTGACCCTGCTGGAGAACCAAGACAAACCCGGTGTGCGTGCGTGGTTAGACGAAGCCAAGAACACGCGCGAACTTATCCTTCAAATTTCCGAAAATAACCCAACCGACTGAATACCATGTTTATCTTTACCGTACCTCAGAATCATTGTGCCGTCATTGAGATGTTCGGCAAGCCTGTTTCCGTTAAAAAGAGTGGTCTTAATTTTTACATCCCCTTTCTGCAAAAAATCAAGCAGGTGGATTGGGTACAAACCCATACGGATGGCAAGTACATACAACTCTCCGAGCAGTTGTTGGATACAGCCCCGCGCTCTTGCGTAACCAAAGATAACGCTACGCTGGATGTCTCTTGCATCATCCGCTGGCGTATTACGGATGCCAAGCAGGCCCTCTACGAGGTAGAAAACTTGCACCGCGCCATTCATGAGCTGGTGCTCAATGAGCTGCGTGCCCTCATCGGTAACCGCAATTTGGATGAGTTGCTCAGCTCCCGTTCGCAGCTTTCCGAAAAAGTGGTACAAGCTATTTCCTCTACCACGGCCCGCTGGGGTATCAATGTAAATTCTGTTGAAATTCAAGAGCTTTCAGCTGATACCAAGACGCAGGATGCCATGCTCAAGCAAATGGAGGCAGAGCGCGTAAGCCGTGCTATTGCGCTTGAGGCAGAGGG
The DNA here is from genome assembly GCA_017549485.1 of Akkermansia sp. Lineage (GTDB taxonomy): Bacteria > Verrucomicrobiota > Verrucomicrobiia > Verrucomicrobiales > Akkermansiaceae > Akkermansia. The sequence continues at coordinate 29,175 of JAFYUT010000043.1, read as the reverse complement.
TAAGAGCCGTGCTATTCGACTCAATGCCGAGGCTGAGAAAGATGCCGCCATCATGCGTGCCGAGGCTACTAAAGCCGCCATGCAGCTGATTGCTGAGGCAGAGGCTGAGTATGTAGCCAAGCTTGCCCAAACCATCGGTGCAGAGGGGGCTACCCGTGCCCTGCTGAACCGCCAAGCTTTGGATGGCTACAAGACTATCTCTGCCAACCCGGCGGATAAAGTGTTTATCCCCTCCGATATGCCGGGGGTACTCAATATTAAAGACTGATAGAAGGGTAGAGGCATGCACCTGCTTGCAGACTTTCTGTGGATGAGTGATGGCGTGTTCCTGCATTGGATGCTCGCCATCTCCATCACCCTCTTGGTGTTGGATATTTTCTTTTTCAATACCGATTTTCTGACCCTGTTGGCTATGGGATTATTTGCCGCATGGGGGACGATGCATATTGCACCGCCTGCGCAGTGGAGCATCCTCACATTTTTCATTTTTATCTTGGTATGGGCAGCGCTGTACTATGGAATTTGGCGCAAGCTTATATCGCCCGTGGTGAATGGTTATCTCCGCAAGCGTGCCCCTGAGGATGACTTGGCTACACTGCTTGTCGGTAAAAACGGCATAGTATGCGGAGAACCCGGTAGCTACTGTGTCAAGGTAGGGGACCAGCTTTTTCCCTTGTCTGCCGAGCACCACAGCGCCGTTCAAGAGGGGGATACCGTGCGTATTGTCCGCTTTGAAAACGGCGTAGTGCATGTTTGAATCTCAATTTACTCCTGCAAATTGAGATTTTGGGCTTCACTTTCAAATTACTGCGTGGTATAATCCCCGCATCACTAAGCGTTTTACACGTTAACACCACTGTTTTTATGACGCCGAAACACATTGTAGCCGTTATTGACTATGGCTCACAGTACACGCAGCTGATTGTACGCCGCGTGCGTGAGCTGGGCTTCCTTGCCAAGTTATACGCATTGGAAGACCTGCATGAAATCAGCGAGCCGGGTGCCATCATCCTCTCCGGTGGCCCGCGCAGTACCTCCGAGCCCGATGCTCCGGATATTGATTTTGAATGGTTGAAATCCTTCAACGTACCGATTTTGGGTGTATGCTACGGCATGCAGTTGCTCAATATCAAGACGGGTGGTACCGTGCGCAGCAGCAACAAGCGTGAGTACGGCCCCGCAGCTCTTATCCCCGAGAAGTTGGAAGGTTTGTATGCCGATATGTCCCCCTCCTCTCAGGTGTGGATGAGCCACTCTGACACGGTGGATCATTTGGCCGACAACTGCAAGGTTATTGCCCGCAACAGCGATGGCGTACCCGTGTCCCTGCAATGGGGTGACAACATGTTCGGCATTCAGTTCCACCCCGAGGTAACACACTCTCACGAGGGGCGCACCATTCTCAAGAACTTCCTTTCCTACGCTAAGGAGCTGGCTCCCTTCGATATCGGTGACTTCAAGCGTGAGCTGATTGAAGACATCCGCGCCAAGGTGGGTGACAAACAGGTGGTTTGCGGTGTATCCGGTGGTGTAGACAGCACCGTATTGGCCGTGTTGCTGCACGAGGCCGGTGTGAACGTACGCTGCATCTTTGTAGACAATGGTTTGCTGCGTAAGGATGAAGCCAAGGAAGTACAAGCCAACTTTGCCCGCATGGGTGTAGAGATTGAAACGGTAGATGCCTCTGCCCGATTCCTTGAGGCACTTGCCGGTGAGACTGCCCCGGAGAAGAAGCGCCGCATCATCGGCAACCTGTTTATTGACGTGTTCTGGGATGCTGTGGGTGATGCTGAAATGCTTGCCCAGGGTACTCTTTACCCGGACGTGATTGAGAGTGCCAGTAACGCCAAGAGCAAGGCCTCTGTTATCAAGACCCACCACAACCGCGTTGAGCGTGTGCTCAAGATGCAGGAGGAGGGTAAGGTGATTGAGCCTTTGGCCTTCTTGTTCAAGGATGAGGTGCGTGAGCTCAGTGCCTCCATGTGTATTTCTCATGATATTTGTGGCGCCATCCTTTCCCGGGCCCCGGCTTGGCCGTGCGTTGCCCCGGTGAGGTGACTAAGGAGCGCTTGGATATCATCCGCGAGTGTGATGCCGTCTTCATCGGCACCTTGCGCAAGTGGGATTGGTATGATAAGTGCTGGCAGGCATACGCCGGTCTTATCCCCGTTAAGACCGTGGGTGTTAAGGGTGATGAGCGCTCTTACGAGTTTGCCACCAACCTGCGCGCTATTGTGTCTGAGGACGCTATGACGGCTGATTGGGTACAGTTGCCCTACGACCTGCTGCGCGAGGCCTCTAACCGCATTCTCAATGAGGTTAAGGGTATTAACCGCGTGTTGTTTGACATCAGCACCAAGCCCCCGGCATCCATCGAGTGGGAGTAAAGCCCCCTCGCATAAGTTTACTGATACTGCAACGGCTGCTTCCACCATGGGGAGCAGCCGTTTTTAATGCTTACGCGGTGTGATTATTTGTTGAGGGGAATAAGGCCGTGGCTGTGTGGGTAACCTGACCACGCTGAAAAAGCGAATGCGAGAGGCACCCTGAGGCATCTCTCGCATTACAACTCAATCAACTCTGAAATTACATGAAAAAAACATTGGGTGCACTTTCGTGCCCTTATGCAGAGTAAGACACCATAAGGTGCTTATCCGTTCAAATTTTTTGATGAAATTTTCAGAAAATTTATTTGCAGAAAGTTTCCCACTCAGTTGCAATGGCAGCATGACCTGATTTGAGAACCGTGCCGTGTTTATCAACAATAGTGGCAGCAGGTATACCGCTTACTTGGGTGTAGCCCGGCAGCTTGCGGGCATCGGCATCCATGATAGCGGCGAACTTAATGCGCTCGCTTTTGACATATTTTTTGGCGGCGGCTTCATCGGCATCGTGGCTGACGAGGATAAGCTCTACATCCTTTTTCTTCATCTTTTTGTACTCTTTCACAATACCGGGTACAAAAGTTTTGCAGGCAGAGCAGGTGGAAGAAGAGTGCAGGTAAATGTAGTACTTAGCCTTTTTGGAGGGCTTGCCGCTCACGAAATCCATTTCTTTCAGGGTCTCGGCTACCTCACCCGGGCCGGCAGATTCAGGCTGGTTGGTAAGCTGGCGCCATTGCAAAACCATGCGGCCGTGGCCGTTGGTAACAGTATTGCCTTGGGCATCTATCAAGCACATATTAGGTATGCCGTTGCCTTTTACAAAGCCGGGTATGCTTGAGATATTCTGGGGTAAAATGCCGGCAAATCCTGCGTTGTAACCCTCCAGATATTTTTTTGCTTGGGGCTCAGCCTCTGAGGCAAGCAAAATGACCTCTACGCCGGCGGCTTTCATTTTGGGATATTCCTCAACAATCTTGGGCATAATAGCCTTGCAGGGGCCACACCAAGAGGCAGACTCCAAGATAAAGTAGTGTGTTGCGGTGGGGTCCGGCTTTACATCGGTGAAAAATGAAGTTTGCTGCAGAATTTGGCCCATGGGGGTGATTTCGGCCTCTTTCTTTGAGCTTTTTTTGCTCTTCTTTTTCGGCTTGGCGGATACGGCCTCCGTTTCATTTGCTGAATCAGCAAACACTGCGGGTTGCGTGCCGATAAAGAGAGCGGCCGCTAAGGTAAGATATAATGCGGTGTGTTTCATGCTGAGCACATTTTAACATGTACAGCGTATGATGGTCAATCAAAAAGAAGAAGAACCGAATACCACCCGGTATTCGGTTCTTCCTTACCACTTTAATAACATGAAAAAGACATTTATTGTGCTTTCGCACATACTGTTTAAAGTTTAAACACTGCAACGTGTGATTTTGTTCAAAAAAAATGAAAAAATTTAAGAGGCAGTAGCAAACACGGCATTAATCCTCGAAAGCGAGGGTTTTGCACCAGCCATCGCGCGGGGTTTGGGTATTGGGGAAAATAGCGCGAGCTACATCCCGATACGCTTTGGGGTTGGGCAGGGAGGGGCTGTAGTGCGTAAGCCACAGCTCTTTTACCTCGCCGGCATCGGCTGCCAGCTGAGCTGCCTCAGAGAAAAGCATGTGGCGGTTTTCCTTAGCCTTGGGCAGCATTTCATCCTCACCGTACATGCCCTCGCAAATAAAGAGATCTGAGCCATGTGCGGCGGTGCGTATGGAGGCCGTGGGGCGGGAGTCGGTGCAATAGGTCAGTTTGAGCCCCTTGCGGGTGGGGCCCAGCACCATATCGGGTGTATAGGTACAGCCCTCGTGGGTGATGATTTCACCTTTTTGCAGGCGGTTCCAAAACTCTAAGGGTATATTTTGTTCTTTGGCTCGGGCTGCATCAAACTTACCGGCGCGGGGTAAAGAAAAACTGTAACCATAGCAAGGCATACCGTGGTTGACGGCAAAGGCCGTGATATCGCAGTCCATAAAGTACATGAGCTGCTCCTCGGTATCAAGCTCGCTCACATGTACTTCAAAAGGAAGGCTTTGGGCAATGCTGCGCAGGGCATACACCACGCGCTCGGTACCTACGGGGCCCACAATGGAGAGGGGCTCCGTACGCCCCATATTACCCATGGTAAGCAGCAGGCCGGGTAAACCGCTGATATGGTCGGCATGCAGATGGGTGATGAGAATTTTATCTACCGGCTTAAGGCTCAGCCCTACTTTCTGCGCGGCAATTTGGGTACCTTCTCCACAGTCTATGAGAACGGCGTGCCCCTTGTAGCGCACCATAAGTGAGGTGAGCCAACGATTCACGAGGGGCTGCGTGCCACCCGTTCCCAATAAACAGATATCAAGCACGGGGGAAGTGTGGCACAGTTGCCCCGCTTTGTCAAGTGCATCTTGCCAAACTGTCAGCTTCTTGCTATAATATCGGCATGAAAATGCTCGTATTCGGAGGCTCCGGCAGAACCGGTCAAGTTGTATGCCGCATGGCGCAATCTGCCGGGTGGCAGGTGTGTGCGCCCACGCATGCTGAGTGTGACTTGGAGGATGCAGCCGTGGTGAGCCGTGTTGTATTGCACAGCGGGGCAGATGCCGTGGTGAATTGTGCCGCTATCAGCGGGCTGGAGGCCTGTGCGGATGACCCGCTGTGTGCCCACTTGGTAAACGCTGTGGCACCGGCAGCCATGGCCTTGGCCTGCCGGCACACGGGAGCCCGATTTGTGCATTTATCTACCGATTATGTGTTAGATGGCCGCCGCCCGGGATTGAAAGATGAATGCACCAAGTGCAAACCGGTGAGCGTGTACGGCGAGAGTAAACGTGAAGGAGAATTGCAGGTGTCGGAGGCTTTATCCACAGCACTCATCCTGCGTGTATCTTGGGTGTGCGGCAACCCGGCAAAACCCTCATTTGTGGAGAGCATACTCAGCAAAGCATGGCATGGTGGGCCTCTTGCCGCTATTGCGGATAAGTACTCTCTGCCCACCCATGCAGAGGATATTGCCCGCGTGATAATGGAGCTGATACCGACAGAGGCCCACGGCATTTACCATGTGTGTGCCACGGGTGAGCCTGTCAGCTGGCACGCATGTGCACAGTTGGCATTAGAGTATGCAGCAGAGTACGGGGCCTTGCCTGCCGTGCCTGAGCTGAAAGCCACACGGCTGAAAGATGCCGCGTTTTTCCGAGAAATACGCCCGCCTCACACGGCTATGAGCAATACCAAGCTGCATGCAGCCGGGGTGTACATGCCCGGTGTGCAAGAGACTCTCAAAAAAACAGTAGTTCAGTTCTTGAGCCGCTGATTACAGTTTGAGGTTTTTAAGCTTCTCGGAACCATAGAAATCTTTGCTGCGCAGGTGCTCGCTGACAGTATCCAGCCTCTCTGCGGTAAAGCCTTTTTCTTTCAAGATGTCCAAAAATTGGTTGTGATCCATATAGTTGCGCATGGGATCCAGCTCTACCATTTCTGCTTCAAACTTGTTTATTTTATCTGCTGCGGTATCGGCCGTTTCTTTGTTGTTGACGGCTTCCAGAAGCGAGATGCTTTCAAGCGCAATTTCAACCATACGCTGCTGTGCGGCGGATAATTCTTCGGCGGTGTAAGGGCAGGGCGGCATGATACTTAAGCCCAATGCTGCGGCCAGCTTTTGAGAGCCATAGAACCCGTTACTGTTGAGGCGTTCTACCTGTTGCAGTATCCATGTTTCACCCAGGCCGTTAATTTCCAGCATATTTTGCGGGTCTATACCGGCTTGGTCCAGCTGCTGCATCAGTATATCAATGGCAGGCGTCATCTCAGCCCACTCATCGGCGGTGTTCAGGCTGTCAATTTTGCCCATTTCGCGCATGATTTGCAGCAATTCACCCTGTAAGTAGGTGATTTCTTCTATACTGTAGGAGGGTGCTGTTTGTATGGGCTGCAAGGGTGTAGAGTCTGCCTCTTGTGCCACGGCTGTAACGGCCGACAAAGCTATCATTAAGTACGTTTTCATGGTGTGGTCAGCGGTTGATGATTTCACGCAATTTATCAGAGCCGTAGTAGTTTGCGTGTTCTAATTCTTCGGCCTTTATATCAAGAAAATCAATACTGTGCCCCTGTTGTTGCACAGCTGTATTTACTTTTTCTTCTGATACATAGTCTAAAATACCATTTTTCACCATGTCCATGTAGTCTGAGTAAAGGGGCATCATAGCCTCTGCGGCGGCATCTGCGGATTCTTTGTCGTGCACGCTGTTCATGAGCGTGTAAAGTTGCAGCCCCAAGCTGATGATTTTTTGCTCTGCCTCTGCAATTTCTTCTTTGCTGAAGGGGAGTTCCTCTTCGCGTTCTTCTACATAGTCTGTAACGTCTATCCACATTTCGGCAGAGTACAGCTTGCCCTCGTGTTTAAAATCGAAGGTAAAGACATCGTAGAAATTGCCGTCAATCTCACGTTCTTTATGTATCAGACACTTAAAACGGCCACCGGGAATCAGGCGAACAACCGTTTGCGGGTTTCTGCCGTAGCTTTCATCTGCCTCCCATGCGGTATCTCGGGTAAACCCGGGGCCACCATCCGTAAAAGATGCAGGTAAATGGTCATCCTTTTCCTCCAGCAGTTCCTCCAGTACCTCCAATACCTCCTCAGGGGCGGGTACCGGTTGTTCTGTGGCCTCTGCCGGGGCACCGAATACTGCTGCTAAAGCAGCTGAGCCGTAGAAATATTCTTGTGCCAGTTCAGATTCTCGTTTCAGCAAGTCATCGGCAGTGTAGCCGTATGCGCTTAAAGCCCGGTTTAAGTCGTATTTTTCAAGCTTGGCTTGATGCAGTTTTTGTTGCAGCTCGGGCACGGGTGTTTTGACTGCTGACGCAAAAGTATCTGCAGAGGCGAGGTCGCAGACTTTCTCTGATTTTTTCAGAAAATCCGCAACCTGCTTGGCTGTATTGTTGAGAACACGTTTCTGAGATGCCGTGAGGGTGGGCACCTCGGTATCGGGTTCAATGCTGAGTGCCGAGCAAGGGGCTGTACACAGCAACAGGGCGGGTAGAAGATAATGCAGTTTCATGGTGACAGAGAGTTAACGGGTTCTCATGGCATGCTCCAGAGCCTCAGAGCCATAGAAATCTGCCTCGCGGATGCGATGCATATTTTGCTGTATCATGTAGGGGTTCACACCGTTTTTCTCCATTTCTTCCAATATATCCATGGCGGAGATGTGAGAAAAATCCACGGGCAAGGCAGCACTTTTTGCCGTGAGTTCTTTTACTTGAGGAGCAGCGGCATCCGCAGAGGCGCGGTCGGTGATTTGAGAGGTGAGTTCAACGGTTTCTTTGAACAACTGAACATATTGCTGCACAATGGCCGCTTTTTCCTCTGCCGTGTAAATGCTGATAGTTTGCGGTAAGGGTAAATCTTCCTCAGGCTCTTCAAGAGTAACAGGCTCCGGGGTTACTGCTACAACGGGCTTTTCTTCCGGGGTCTCTTCCTCCGTGTACTCTTCTGTTTCTTCCTGAGCGGCGGCGGCTTCCTCAGCCTTCATAATCTCCGTGATATCAAACCACATTTGCAGGCGGTATACCTTGCCGTCTTTGGGCAGGGTGTAGGTCATGCGGCCGTAGATGGGGCCTTCCTCGGTGCGTACCAGGGTTTGGTCTTCTTTTTCGGCACCGGGCAGGGCCTCCATAATAGTGGCGATAAGCATCAGATTTTCGGGATTGCTACCCATCTTCCATGCCGTTTGTTCCGTAAAGCCGGGGCCGCCGCTGATACCGTTAATTTTGCTGCCTAAGGCTGCTTTTAGCTCTGCGCCCAGCGTTTGCAGCAGAGCAGGGGTAACCTCGCCGGGCTGCAGCACGGCAGAAGCCGGGTACCCGAACACTTTGGCTAACTCCATACACCCGTAGAACCTGTTTTTTTCCAACCCGGAGACAGCGGCTTCTATGCGGTCTACACCGACACCCGCGGCGGTGTGGGCTTTTATCAGCTCAGCTTCATCCATGTAGCCCAAGGCGAATGACAAATCTGCTATCAATGTCATGCGGGTTTTGATTTTGGGCAGGGCAGCCTCTGCACTTGCTTTATCATGAATCCCCTCCACCAATTCGCATACAGATTTCAGGCATCGTACATGGTCTTGCAGGGCTTGCTGCATCATGGCAGCCTCTGCGGCATTTGCCGCTTCATCGGTAAACGGTACTTCTTGCACGGCTTGGCAAAGGGGGGCAACAAACAGGGCGGCGGTAATGAGGTGTTGTAGCTTCATGTGCTGAGTATAACATGCCATGTGTGTCTGCGCAATACTGAAATCTTATTTCTTACTTGCAACCACTTGAGACTTGCGGTAGAATGTGCGCCGAACTATGTTAGCGAAGCGAATCATTCCTTGTCTGGATGTCACAAACGGGCGCGTGGTGAAAGGTACCAATTTTGTGAACCTGAGAGACGCGGGAGACCCCGTGGAGTGTGCCATTGCGTATGACCGCCAGCAGGCAGATGAGCTGGTGTTTTTGGATATTACCGCCAGTAGTGATCACCGCGCCACCATGGTAGATGTGGTGCAGCGTACGGCTGCACAGTGTTTTATGCCGCTGACGGTGGGCGGTGGGATTCGCACGGTAGAGGATATGCGGCGTATGTTGCATGCCGGGGCAGATAAAGTATCGGTCAACACGGCGGCTATTCACCGCCCGGAGCTGGTGAGCGAGGGCGCCAACGCCTTCGGCAGCCAGTGTGTGGTAGTGGCTATTGATGCCAAGCGCTGGAGCGATACGCAGTGGAAGGTGTCTACCCACGGCGGGCGCAACTTTGTGGAGCTGGATGCCATAGAATGGGCGCGAGAGGTAGAGCGACTGGGGGCAGGGGAGATTCTGCTCACCAGCATGGATGCCGACGGCTCTAAGAATGGCTATGATATAGAGCTTACCCGCCGCGTGAGCGAGGCTGTTAAGATACCCGTGATTGCCAGCGGCGGCGCAGGTAATTTGGACCACATGGTACAGGTTCTCAATGAGGGCAAGGCAGATGCCGTGTTGGCGGCGTCCATCTTCCATTTCGGTGAATACACGGTGGCGCAGGCTAAGGAGTACTTTGCCCGCCATGGTATACCGGTGCGCCCCATGGTTTGATAGTAACGATTTTTGAGATATGTTCAGAAAATGGATTTTTGCCGTTGTGGCAGCGGTGTCGGCTCTGGTGCCTGCGCAAGCTGCGGAGTGGATGACTGATTTTGAAGCAGCCAAGGCTAAAGCCGCTGCAGAGGGTAAGATGGTGTTGGTGGACTTCACGGGGTCCGACTGGTGCCACTTTTGCATCGTATTGCGCCGCCGTGTGCTGGATACGCCGGCCTTTGAAGAGTGGGGGGCTGATAAGTTTGTGTATTTGGAGGTAGATTTGCCACGCACCACACGCTTGCCCGAGGAGCTGCTCAAGCAGAACAACGCGCTGGTAAAACAGTACCGTGTGGGTGGTTTCCCCACCGTTATTGTATTGGATGCCGAGGGACATGCCTTGGGCGGTTTCACCGGGGGTATGACTCGCTTACCGGATGTGATTAAGGCGCTGGAGCCTGCCATAGCCGTGCATCGGCATGTGCAGCTTGCCCGCAGCTTTAAGCAGGATGCCGCTTATCATTTAGCTACTGCTTATGCCGTTTACCCGGATAATTATCGCAGATTCAACAGCTGGTTGAGGGAGGCACTGGAGCAATGTGACCCGAATGATGTCAGCGGCTGGCGTATTACCTATACTGCAGAGCAGCAAATGGAAGCATTGGATGCCGAGTTGCAGCAAAACGTTATGAATCGTGCTGCCATATTGGCATGTTATGACCGCTATCTGGCAGAGGCCGTGCAGGGGAACCGCCCGCGTATTTTGAGAATGAAAGATCGCTACCTCAATGGTTTGGCTTCTATCAAACTCCGAAATCCCCGCACCAGAGAGGATGTTCTGGAGGCACGGGATTTGCAGTTGCAGGCCGCCGAATGTTGCGAAGACGCCACGGAGCGTGCAGAGCGTATTCGCCGTGTGAATGAGGTGTTTGCAGACCCGGATGCTTTTCTTACCCCGGTAAAAGGTTACCGGCGTTGAGGTTACGCTGATGCGTATGGCTGATTACACCCCAGCTTCACACCCCTTGATGGTACATTTACCTGCCGATTTGGTGGAGGAGGTGGATGCCCTGTGTGCTGCCAATTACCTGGACCGTACAAATTTTTTCATTATGGCTCTTAAGTTGTATTTGGAGCTGTACGGTGTGGAGTATGTGCCGGAATCATGCTCGGCACACCCAATCGGGGGTATGAGTAAAGAGCTTAATACCCCCACCCCTGCTGCCTTGAGAGAAGGGGATGAAGAAGAGTACGTGTTGATGGCCGCTGAGGATGAATAAACGAACCTTGGTCATCTAACGGTTATTTTTTATCTTAAATACTGAATTTGATAAGGTAATAAAATTATTCCGGGCATTGTACTGCATTTTTTTGTAAATAAGGCTTGCATTTTGGGTGGATATATGGCATATATCTGCAAGTTTACACTGTACCATGCCTAAAGACACGTCTATCAAGAAGATATTGGTCATCGGTTCGGGCCCCATTATCATCGGGCAGGGTTGTGAGTTTGACTACTCCGGTACCCAAGCCTGTAAAACATTGAAAGAAGAGGGCTACGAGGTAGTGCTTGTCAATTCCAACCCCGCCACCATCATGACGGACCCGGAGACAGCCCCCCGCACCTACATTGAACCGCTCACTCCCGAGTACATCGAAAAAATCATTGCTCGCGAGAAACCGGACGCTCTTTTGCCCACGCTGGGTGGCCAGACGGCCCTTAATGCTGCCATGGAGCTGCACCGCCAAGGGATTCTTGAGAAGTATGGCGTGCGTGTAATCGGTGCCGATGCCGATGCCATTGACAAGGGTGAAGACCGCCAGCGTTTCAAGGATGCCATGCTCAAAATCGGGCTGGACGTACCTGCCTCGGGCGTAGCTCATAACATGACAGAGGCTTGGGATATCGCCAAGAACATCATCGGTAATTACCCGATGATTATTCGCCCTGCCTTCACGCTGGGTGGTACAGGCGGTGGTATCGCATACAATAAGGCTGAGTTTGAAGAGATTGTGATGCGCGGTCTCGACCTTTCCCCGGTGCATGAGGTGCTCATTGAAGAGTCCTTGCTGGGTTGGAAGGAGATTGAGATGGAGGTTATGCGTGACAGCAAGGATAACTGCATCACCATTTGCTCTATTGAGAACCTTGACCCCATGGGTGTGCATACCGGTGACTCCATCACCGTGGCCCCCGCTATGACCCTCAATGCCCGCGAATACGCCATCCTGAAGGAGGCTTCCTTCGCCATTATCCGTGAAATCGGTGTGAAGAGCGGTGGCTCCAACATCCAGTTCGCCATTTGCCCGCGCACAGGCCGCCAAGTGGTAATTGAGATGAACCCGCGCGTGAGCCGCTCCTCTGCTTTGGCCTCCAAGGCTACGGGTTTCCCCATTGCTAAGTTCTCTGCCAAGTTGGCCGTAGGCTACACGCTTGATGAGCTGCTTAACGACATTACCCACAGCACCCCCGCCTCTTTTGAGCCCACCATTGACTACGTGGTGTGCAAGGTGCCCCGCTTCACCTTCGAGAAGTTCAAGAAGGCAGATGAGCGCCTGACCACGGCCATGAAGAGTGTGGGCGAGGTAATGAGCATCGGTACCACGTTCAAGGAATCCCTCCAAAAGGCTCTGCGCTCTCTGGAGACCGGCCGCTGGGGCTTCGGCTTTGATGCTAAGGAGCCCAAGAACCCCTCTCGTCAAGAGATTACTGCTAAGCTTTCCGTGCCCAATGCAGACCGTATCTTCTGGATTCAGACGGCATTTGTCAACGGCTTTACGGCTGAGGAGATTCAGGATCTCACCCAGATTGACCCCTGGTTCATCGACCAACTGCAAGAGCTTGCCGAGGCCGGTATGAAGCTGGCCGAGCTGGACCTGCTGGAGGCCAAGAAGCTGGGCTTCTCTGACCGCCAAATTGCCCTTGCCCGCGGTTGCAGTGAGGATGATGTGCGCGCTGAGCGCAAAGCCAAGGGTGTTGTGCCCACTTACCACTTGGTAGATACCTGCGGTGGTGAGTTCGTGGCCCGCAACCCCTACTACTATTCCACCTATGGTCTGCGCAACGAGGCTCGCATCAGCGACCGCAAGAAGATTATGATTCTCGGCGGTGGCCCCAACCGTATCGGTCAGGGTATTGAGTTCGACTACTGCTGCGTGCATGCCTCTTTTGCTCTCAAAGAGTTGGGTTATGAGACCATCATGGTTAACTCTAACCCTGAGACAGTTTCTACAGACTACGACACCTCTGACAAGCTGTACTTTGAGCCGTTGACCTTGGAAGATGTGCTTAATATCTGCGATGTAGAGCAGCCTGCCGGTGTGATTGTGCAGTTCGGTGGTCAGACCCCGCTGAACCTTGCCGCCGCTCTTGCAGAGCGTGGTGTGCCCATCATCGGTACCAGCCCACGCAGCATTGAGCTGGCTGAGGACCGCAAATACTTCTCTGCCCTGTTGGATGAAATCGGCCTGCGCCAAGCAGAGGCCGGCACCGCCACCAATGAGGAGGAGGCTGTGGCTGTTGCCAAGCGCATCGGTTTCCCGGTACTGGTACGCCCCTCCTTCGTGCTGGGTGGCCGCGCCATGATGATTGTGTACGATGAGGCTGAGCTGCGCACTTATATGCGTGAGGCTGTGGATGCCTCCCCCGAGCGCCCCGTGCTGGTAGACCGTTTCTTGCAGAATGCGTTGGAAATTGACGTAGACGTGATTGCCGATGGCGAGACCAGCGTGGTAGGTGCCATTATGCAGCACGTAGAGCCCGCCGGTATTCACTCCGGTGACTCCGCCTGCATGATTCCCCCCAACAAGGTGAGCGATGCCATGCACGCTGAGATGATGCGTGCTGCCAAAGAGTTGGCTGCCAAGCTCAACGTGAAAGGTCTCATGAATTGCCAGTTCGCCATTAAGGATGAACAGCTTTACGTGATTGAAGTGAACCCCCGTGCCTCCCGTACGGTGCCTTTCGTCTCCAAGTCCATCGGCGTGCCGCTGGCTAAGCTGGCTGCCAAGGTGATGAGCGGTATGAAGCTTGCGGAGCTTGGTTTCACCAAGGAGGTAGTGCCCCCCTACTACACCATTAAAGAGGCCGTGTTCCCCTGGAACCGCTTCCCCGGTATTGACGTAGTGCTCGGGCCTGAGATGCACTCCACCGGTGAGGTGATGGGTATTGATACCGACCCCGATTTGGCCTACATGAAGAGCCAGATTTCCGCCTTCAACCCGTTGCCGGATAAGGGCTTGGTATTCATCTCCGTAAACGACCGCGATAAAGAGCACGTGCTGCCCATTGCACAGGAGATTGCTGCCGCCGGGTTCGACATCTGTGCCACCAAGGGTACCATGATTTACCTGCTGCAAAACGGTATTGAATGTGAGCGTGCTTACAAGTTGCTTGAGGGTCGCCGCCCCAATATTGTGGACCGCATCAAGAACGGTGATATTGTGTTCGTAATCAACACCCCGGGCTCTCACGATGCCCGTGAAGACGAGGTGGCCATCCGTGCTGCTACCGTCAACAACAAGGTGTCTTACACCACGGACCTCTCCTCTGCCAAGGCTTGCTCTGCTGCCATCCTTAACAACAAGAACAAGGTGGCAACCGTACGCACCCTGCAGGAGTACCACTCCGCCAACTGATTTATTCATACATAATACATACGGTGTAGGTTTTACGGCCTACACCGTTTTTTCTTGCCTTGGTCAGGCGCTATGGTATACTCTTACGCAATGAAAGCTTTTACAGCATTGTTGAGTTTATTGTTTTTGGGGCAAATTTGCCCTGCTGAAGACGCCACACCCCCTGCGGCGGTTAATCTGCCGTTGAGCGATAATCAAGAGCTTTACGCGGCCTTTGAAGCGCATGCACGCTATATCTACAATCGCTTGCCTGCTATGGATAGGTTATACGTGCACGAGGGCCCCGGTTTTACCCGTGAAACGGCTTGGGTGGTAGAGGGGGCAGAGCTTTCGCAGGCACCCGCGGCCGTAGTGCGCCTTATGTATTTTATTTATGAGGATGAAGACCGCTTCCCCGTGCTTGAGTTTAACCAAGACCGCGTAGAGATAGACGGCAAAATCTACCTCTACACCGGCAATGTGGTGCTCTACCAAGGTAAGCGCTACCTTGTAGAACAGTGGGTAGATATTTCTGCCTATTGGAGAAAATAATAATGTATTATTGGCGGTTTTTGGGAAAAAGCTTGCAATCAACAATATATGTGATAGATTTGTGCGGTCTATAGCAAGTGGTTATCAAATTAAGATAGGTATACAAAATGCAAGTGACGCGTGGATTCATTAAAAAGATATCGATATTTATTTTATTGGTAGTATTTATTTCATTTGCGTGCTGGTTATTTGTACCTTATCGTTCAATATTAGCGCAGAAAAGTGGAGGTAAAGATTCAGAAGTAAATAAGGTTTACTGTGCTCAATATGTTAAATTTCAAACTTCAGATGGAGAAACTTTAACAGGATGGTTTTTCAATCGAGGGAAGGGCTCTCAGTTGGTCATATGTTATCCCGGTAATTCGTGTAATGCAGGAATGTTTGTGAATTATGCAGAACAAGATACCAAACGATCCTATCTTATGTTGAATTATCGTGGGTATGGTGAAAGTACCGGGCGTTTAAAAGAAAGCAACATGGTGTCAGATGCTTGCGAGGCCCTGCAATACTTTTCGTCCTCATTACAGGCAGATAAGATTACTCTATTTGGCTTTAGTTTAGGTACCGGCGTTGCTGTACAGGTTGCTTCTCGTATGCCCAATGTTGATAAACTGGTGTTGGCTGCACCTTTTGATAGTATGGCTGCTATTTGTGGTATATCAAATATCGAAAAGATTATTTTGAAAGATCATTTTGATTCTGTTCGTCACGCGCACTTGGTTAATTGTCCTGTTTATGTTCAGTATAGTTTGGGTGATACGGTTGTGAGGCCAGAAAATACTCGAAAATTGATAGATTCCTTCAGATGCAATGTTACAGAAAGAATAGTGAAAGGAACCCATGAAAATGTTGTATCTTTACCGTTGAATCAAAAGTATATTATTGATGCGCTATAAACATTTCTGATGAAAAAATATTATACTCATATAGAAGCATTACGAGGAATTGCTATTCTTCTGGTCGTTTTATATCATTTAGCGCCAAAGTTTTGTCCTTATGGCTTTTTTGGTGTGGATATCTTTTTGATGATTTCCGGTTTTTTACTTATTCCCGGTCTATTGAAAAATGGGGGTAATGATTTTAGCCTCATACAGTTTTTTAATAAAAAGATATTGCGTATTTTTCCACCACTTCTCTGCATGGTTGTTATCATGCTTATCATATGTGTGTGGTGTATGGCGTCAAGTGAGTTGAAACAGGCAACCGAAACTGCTTTTTATGCCCTTTTGGGAAGTTCTAATGTATTTTTAGATTCAACAACACAGGGCTATTTTTCGACAGACTCATGGGTAAATCCCTTTGTTCACACATGGTATTTGTCCGTTATTCTTCAGGTATATTGCATTTTTGCAATTACAACATATGTACTAAAGCCTTTTTCTTCTAAGGTAAAATGGGGAGTTGTCTTTCTCATGGGAGGAGTTTCGGTAGGGATGGTGGTATATTATCGATACATCGTCCCTCTATTCACGCCACATGAAGGGTTGGTCAACTTGTATTACTTAACGTGGACAAGAATTTTTGAAGTAGTAGGTGGAGCGTGTATAGCATTGCTTCCCGGTATTAAGTTTAAATATGTTAGAATATTAATGCCGGTGATAGCTTTGACGGGTATTATATGTTGTTGTTTTGCGTCAGAAAAATCTTATGAATTGGCTTTGATTTTATCTGCTCTATTGTTATGGGGACAAACGGACAAAGTTACTGCGTGGTTTACAGATAATGCATTATTCAGATTTATAGGGAAGTATTCCTTCTCGATTTATCTCTGGCATTGGCCAATCATTGTATATTGTAATTATGCTATCGAATCAGTAAGTGTATTAGACAAAGTTCTTGTGTTCATTTTGAGTGTGCTTCTCGGTATTGCTTCATATTATGTAACTGAGAAACGTCACTGGAAGTTATGGAGTATTGTTCTATTATGGAGTATCAGTTTGATTTTTGCTTATATTTTAAAAAGTAATGAAAACATAAGTAAAAGCATTTATCCGAAAGTGTATGAAGTTTTTACTGTAGGTCAGAAGCATACACACATGGAATTTGTGAGCGATTATCCGGCCAGTGCTGAAGATGTATGGGAGGAAAGCGGAATGCGAGAAAAAACATCTGATAAAGGACTCCAAATGAGTCGTCTCGGTAGTCAATCAGCTCAACCGTCTTTTGTTATGGTCGGTGATAGCCATGCCGGGGCATTTATTTCAGGAATGGCTGAAATTGCCAGTTCTTTAAATGTAAGTGGGTATTACATTCCCATTTATGTAACGCCGTTTCACAATCGCATGTGCGGTAGGCAGGCTTTACGTTTTTCAGAACAAAGAGCAAAGGCTTTTCTGCATTGGCTGGAAAAACACCCGGAGATTGTTAACGTAGTACTGGTTCAGCGTTGGTCTATTCGATTGACAGATCACTTAAATGATGAATCGATGCCCCTGCGTTATGATGAGACACCTGTTCAGGTATATAATCTTTATGAAGATGCAGAGAAAGCGTTGGAACAGTTTTGTGTGAACCTTAAAAATATAGGTAAACAAGTAGTTATTATGACTGAAGTTCCTCCGGTGAAAGCAAATCCCGGGCCTTATGTGAGGAGAGCATTATTGCATAACCATCGTTTAAATATGGATGATTTGACATGTGCTGAATCTGATTATTATGCCATGTTCAGTCGTCAGTTAATGACTATGTCTAAGTTGGAGCGCAAAGGCGTGTGTAAAGTTATTTCTATACACAAACGGCTTTTTAAAGGTGGTGCGTTTTGTGCTTTTGAAAATAATAAAGTGTTAATGAGTGATGACGACCATATCTCTGATTGTGGTGCTGTTATATATGCTCGTGAATATTATGCAGATTGGGCTCCTCATTTAGTACCTCAACACAAAGAAGATAAATAATTCAGCTGAGTATTCCATTTAAATTCTAAGGATATTTTTTCATTGTTATATTGAGAAACAAAAAACCCGCAGCGTTGTGCTGCGGGTTTTTTATATGAATGAAAACGGGGTGGGGATTAGGCCTCCTCAGTAGCGGCGGCTTCCTCAACAACAACCTCGCCCTTAACAACGAGCACCACCTTAACGGTAGCGGTAACCTGAGCGTGAAGCTTGGCGGGTACCTCGTAGGTGCCGGACTTCTTAAGGGGCTTCTCAAGCTCGATGCTGTGGCGGTCGATCTCGATGCCGAGAGCGGCCAGACCCTCAGTGATCTGCTGGTTGGTGATGGCGCCGAATACCTTGCCATTCTCGCCGGCCTCAAGGGTCAGGTTGACCGTGACGGCAGCAATCTTGGCGGCAATCTCCTGGAAGTTGGCCAGCTCGGCGGCCTCGCGCTCAGCGCGCTTCTTCTGGAGCATGTTGATGAAACGCTGGTTGGCGGGAGTTGCCTCGAACGCAAGGCCCTGAGGAATCAGGTAGTTGCGACCGTAACCGGCCTTCACGGTAACGAGGTCGGCTTCACAGCCCAGACCTTCGATCTTTGTAGCGAGAATAACTTGCATGTTAGCCATAACTCAATATATTTTGGTTTGGTGAGCGGGTCTTTTACACTGTTTCGGTCTGATTGTCAAGTAAATTCCGACAATTTTTCCGAAATTCGCCCTCAGGCGCAGCACATTTCTTTGCGCAGGGTTGCTACATCTTTGCCGAAGTAAGCACCCAAGGCAAAGCCGAACTCAAGGGCGGCACCCGGGCCACGGCCGGTGATAATGTTGCCGTCTGTCACGGCGGGAGCATCGCACAGCGTGGCGGATTTGATATCGTTGGTAACGGCATCGGCGGGGTAGCATGTTACTTTGCGGTCGGTGAGCACGCCGGCAGCCTCAAGTGCAATGGGGGCAGCGCAAATGGCGGCCACAAGCTTTTCTGCTGCATGCATGGTGCGCACCAGCTTGAGTACGGCAGGGGTGTCACGCAGCAGCCAAGAGGCGGCACCGCCGGGCAGAATGACGCCATCGTAGTCGGCTGGCTCTACATCCACCAGCAGCATATCTGCCTGCATTTTGATGCCGTGTGCACCTTCCACCAAGCGGCCTTTTACGCCCGCTGTCACCACAGGTATCTCCAAACGGCGCAGAATATCTACCGGGGCACTGAACTCTATCTCCTCAAAACCGGGGGCAAGCAATACTAACAAAGGTTTCATGTGCTTGATTATACAGTTTTTTTGCCGTAAAGCAATACTGAAAATGGGCTTGCTTGCGGCAGAAAATCGTGGTAAAACTGGTTATAGACATGTGGAACGAGTTCGGCGAGTATACACCGGAGGCAGAACCGGAAGGAGTAGAACGTTTGTATGTTTGGCAGACGGCTGTTGGGTTGCAGGCTGTAGATGGCTTGAAACCCTCAGAGTTTCTTTTACAAACAGCTCGGCGCCATATTGGGGGTGATATCGGCATAGATGAAGCCCGCCGCTTGGTATACGAGTATTATGAGAACCGAGAGTTGCGCACCGAGCAAGAGCGCGATGAGTATGAAGCGGACAAGGTATCTGCGAACATGGCTAAGGTGTTGGGAGAGCGTTCATTCTGTTTGGTTCCCGGTATCGTTTCTTTTATTCACCAACGTCTGTTTGAGGGTGTTTTTCATTTTGCCGGGCAATATCGTACGGTCGATATCTCCAAAAAAGAGTGGGTGTTGCGTGGGGAGAGTGTGTTGTACAGCCCCGCTCCATTGATAGCCGAAAGTGTTAATTGGGATATAGCACAAGAACGAAACTGCAACTATGGTTCGTTGACCTTACCACAGGCAGTGGAGCATTTAGCACGTTTCATTTCAGCTTTGTGGCAAATTCATCCCTTTGCGGAGGGTAATACACGTACCATGGCCGTATTGTTGGTAAAATATCTGCGCTACATGGGGTTTGAGGCTGACAATGCTCTTTTTGCACGCCATTCGTGGTATTTTCGCAATGCATTGGTTCGTGCCAATTATCATCATCCGCGCAAAGGTATCGAAAAAGATTTTACTTATTTGATTCGGTTTTTACGTAATCTGCTGATGGGGGAAACGAATGAGCTGAAAAATCGTTACCTTATCATCCCTGATGAATCTTCATTTGCCCCGATAACCGAACAAGTTACCGAACAAGTTCACGAGTTAACAGTAATAACTCAATTTTCAAACCAAATTCAGATATTGATAAAGGGGATGGAAGATAAAGAATATTCCCTGAAGCAATTGATGGCTTTATGCTCACTCAAGCATCGTCCCTCGTTTATGGAAAATTACATAAAGCCGGCAATGGCAAATGGTATCATTAAATTGAAGTATGAGGATAATCCGAATCATCCCCGGCAAAGATATTTGTTGACAATTAAAGGGTGTTTATTGCGTAATAGTTAGCATAACAAAGTGGATAACTTCATATTAATTACTGATTATTTCAGTATATATCGGCAGAGTTACCGAACAAGTTACCGAACAAGTTTGAGGGCAGGGGTATGAAAAGTGCCTGCGGGTGGGTAAATTCAGTTTTGCCGGGGAGGGGATAGATGTATGATACGTGGCTATGGGATTCACAACACTAGCCACCGCCGCCGTAACCGTAGCCAAAGCCTTGCCGGATGCTTTGCAGGCATACTCTGCCAACCGACAGAGCAAAGCCCTCAACAGTATAGCCTCTGCTCAAGAGCGCATGGCAAATGACCATGCCGCCCGCATAGTCAATACCGCCGTGAGCAACCAACAACGCGCCGCCCGCAATGCCCATGAGCGCATGGCTGCCGCGCGTGCAGATGCTGCAGCGTCTCACCTGCTGGCAGAGGGCTCAGTCGTATCACGAGAAACGGACCTTGCTACACGACTTCAAGATGAGATTACCCTCAATACCAATGCCGCTTTAGAAGAGGCAACCCGCACCCGCGAGCAGGGTAAGCTCAATGCGTGGAGTACACGCCAAGCCTCCGCACAAGCCAAAATGAGCGCCATCGGCTCCGGTTTATCTGCTGCCGGTAGCCTATTCTCCGGCGTTGCAGAACAGTTGAGGGAGTAATCGGGTGGAAACAAAAAAAGCACCTCAACGTGTGAGGTGCTTAATAGGGCTACAGGGACTCGAACCCCGAATAGCGGTGCCAGAAACCGATGTGTTGCCAATTACACCATAGCCCTATGGTCACTTGGACGCAGGCAGTATACGCCTCCGGCCCTGTGCTGTCAAGCCATTTTTCAGATTTTTTTTATAAATTTAGTAAAATGGGGCAAAAAATGCAAGAATCAAGCCTCAGAGGAGCGGATATAGGCTATGAGTTGCTGTAAGGCGTCGGCACGGTGAGAGATGCGGTTTTTCTCCTCCGCCGGCAGTTCAGCCATGGTGCAAGTGTAGCCGCAGGGTACAAAAAGCGGGTCGTAGCCGAAGCCGTGCTCGCCTGCGGGGGTGAGGGTAATATGCCCCTCTACCTTGCCGATGAACTCTGCTTGGATGTGACCGCCCTCAGCCAAGCACATGGCGCACATAAAGCGTGCGGTGGGGGTGGCAGCGTCCAGAGCGCGCAGGTCGGCCAATAATTTGGCATTGTTGGCCGCATCATTACCATGCTCGCCTGCATAACGGGCGGAGTATACGCCGGGGGCACCGTTCAGGGCATCTACACACAGGCCGGAGTCATCTGCCAGTACAAGGCCGGGCAGGGCAGAGGAGATGCCACAGGCTTTGAGGGCAGCGTTTGCGGCAAAGGTGGTGCCGGTTTCCTCCACATCGGGCAGGGCAGGGTAATCCGCCAGTGTGCGTACGGTAAAGTGCGGGGGGAGAATAGCGGCAATTTCCTGCGCTTTGTGAGCATTGCGCGTAGCAATGGTAATGAGTTTGGTATCAGTCATTGTAGCAGATATTCTTTTTCGGGAAAACTTTGGCCAAGAAGAGTCCTATGACGGTAAAGCCCATAATGACCGCCAATACATCGGCCACTACCTGAGAATACCACACGCCGGGCTCTCCATACCACAGCGGCATGAGCAGCAGGCAGGGTAGCAGGAAGATGAGCTGGCGAGTCAGGGTCAGGAAAATGCTCATCACCGGGCGCCCGATGGCTTGGAAGAAGTTACTGATGACAATCTGTGGGCCCACCATGGGGAATATGAGGCTTACCACGGTAATACCGTAGGTGGCTAGGGTGATGATTTGTGTGGCGTTGCCATCCTCCTCTTTTACGAACATGGAGACAATCTCACGCGGGAAAAGCTGCATCAGCACCGTTCCCAAGGTGGTAACTGCGCCGGCAAATACCATGGCGTTAAGCAATACACCGCGCACGCGGCAATATTTGCCTAGGCCCAAATTATATCCCGCAATGGGTTGCATGCCTTGGGTAATGCCTGCCACAATCATTACGAAGAAGAAAATGACGCGGTTGACCACACCATACGCACCCACACCCATTTGGCCATCGTATTGGATGAAGAGCTGGTTGAAGATAAGCACAATGACGCATGCCACGATATTGAGCAAGCAGGGGGGCAGGCCAATGGTACAGATGCGGCGGGTAAGCGGCCAATTGAGGTTGTATATGCCGCGGGTAAAGCGCAACACGACATCTTTACGGAAAAAGTGCAGCAGCACCCAGCCCAAACCCACGGTTTGTGCCGCAGCCGTAGCCAGACCGGCACCGGCAATTCCCCAGTCGAAAACGTATATAAACAACGGTGCCACGGCAATGTTTACCACCATGGATATAATGAGACTCACCATGGCCTTTTTGGGGTAGCCGCTGGCGCGCATCAAGTGGTTGAGACCCAAAAAAACAGAGTTGAAGGGGAACCACAGCATCAGCACCAACATGTAATCGCAGGAGGGCTTGAGGGTGTTCTCATCTGCCCCGAATGCCAGCATGATGTCATCTATCCACGGTAAAGGCAGCCAACCTACAACCACGCTGGTCAGGAAACTCAGTATCAAGCAATGCCCCAATATGTTCTGCGCGCGTCGGCGTTTACCTTGTCCCAAGGCAATAGAGGCACTGGCCGCACTACCCAAGCCTACCAAGGTGCCTACCGCTACCATCAGGTTAATGACCGGGAAAATCAGAGCCATGGCCGTTACGGCGTATGCGCCGCACCATTGGCCTACATAAATAGCCCCTACGATATTGTAAATTGACATGGCCGCCATGCCTACGATAGCCGGCAGAGAGTAACTTAACAACAGCGGCAGTATCGGCCGCCTCTCTAATTCAATCAACTTTGCATCGCTCGACATATCCGGTAGCAGATTACGCCCGCACCTGCACGAAGTCAAGTTAAATCAACCTTTGAGATAGAAATTGTGAATTGCATACACGATTCTTGCTTGCGTTGGCTGAATAAACAGGTATGATAGCGTGAAATTATCTTAATATGGCACCTCTCTCTACATATATCGGCATAGCGCTCGGCGGTTTGGTTCTGCTGGGCGGGGATGTGGTGTATGCCCAGACCCTGAGTGGGGCTGCCAGAACCACCGGTGGCGCACGCAGTAAGAAACCCGCAGACCCGGCCGAGTATTTCTTGGTGGCGTTCGGGTTATGTAAAGATGCCGAGAAAAGTGCAGCCGAAGGTAATTATGTGGAGGCTCTTAAAAAAGGCCGCCAAGCGGAGAAAGTGTTAGCAACGATTGTGCGGGACTACCCGGCATGGAAACCCGATATGGTGCGCTTTCGCCGTGAAAAGTTAGCAACAGCACTTGCCCAGTATAAGCAGGCATCTGCCAATGCTCCTATCCCCACCGGTAAACAACCCGGTAAAACTTTGCCCAAGGTGGATAATATGGGGATTCCGAATATGCCGGAGCGCCCCTCTTACGGTGGCCAAATTATTGACCCTGACAAAGTGGTGTTGCCCAATTACGACACCACGGATAAGGAGCTGTACAATACGATAGCCCGCCTCAAAGAGGAGTGCTCACGCTTGGCCCGCGCCTACTCCGAGCTTGATGCCCAACATAAAAATGTTCAAAAAGACCTTGTGGAGTCTCAGTTGAACATGAAGATGTACAAAGAGCGTTACGAAACCTTGCAGGCCGAAATAGCCAAAGAACGTACCGTCAGTAACGAGTTGGTTGCCTCTTATGCGCAAAAACTTGCCGAGACAGAGGAAAAATTGCGCGAATCTGAGAAAGCCCGAGAGGCTGCAGAAAACCGTGCTGCCGAGCTGAGCACGCAGTTGGCGGAAACTCAGGCAGAGCTGGCCCGTGTTACCAAAGAGCGCGATGCTCTTAAGGCTGAGAACGAGCAGTTGCGTGCCATTATTGAGCTGAATAATCCGGAAAAGACCAAGGCCCTGCTGGACCAGAACCTGACCCTGGCCGAGCAACTCAAGCAGGCACGGCAACGTGTGGCCGATTTGGAAGCCGCCGCCGCCGGTGCTACCGATGAAAATGATGTGCTTAACCAACAGCTGGACAGCGCACGCGACGAGGTAGAGCAGCTGCGTGAACAGTTGGGTGCCATTTATGATGAGAACCGCGGTTATCGCCGCCGTGTGTCGGAGTTGACGGAACGTCTTAACAACCTTGAAGCCGCCGCTCAGGCTCAAGCTGCTCAGCCCACCATTGACCCCGCGCTGGTAGAGGAAACCGAGGTGCTCAAGGATATTATTGCCAAGCAGCGCCGTACTATTGAGATGCAGGAAGAAGGCCGCCAGATGATGCTGGAAACCTACAAGCAGCTCAAAAATGAAAATAATGAAATGGTGGCCCAGCTGCAAAAGCTGGAGGATGAAAGTAAATTAGACCTCACCGATGCCGAAAAACGCCTTATCGAGGCTATTCGCAAGGGCGAGAATACGGACACGAAGGATGATGCCGGTACTGAGGCCGTGCGCCGCAGCCTCTCGATAGAAACCCTTACCAAACAGGCAGATAATGCCTTCAATAAGAGCCGTTACACCGCTGCCGAGCAGCTTTACCGCACTCTTTACGATTACCAGCCGGACCACGTGCCCTGTCTCGTTAATTTGGGTACCATTCTGCTGTATCGCAATAAATGTGAAGAGGGTATAGAATATCTCTCTCGTGCCACGCGTTTGGCGCCCGATTTGCCTATTTCGTATTTCTTGGCAGGCATTTGCTACTACCGTTTGGACCGCATGGAGGAAGCTGAGCAAATGTTCCGTTTCACCATTGAGCTTGACCCCGCCAATGCCGAGGCGTTCTTCTACTTGGCTAATATTGAGGGTGTAACGGGTCGTATCGATTTAGCGCTCAGCCATTTTGCAGCATCTGTCAAGTTGCAACCCACATTGGCGGATGCTCACTATAACATGGCTCGCCTTTATGCTGAGCTGGGGCGCATACCCGATGCCGCGCGTGCATACGACCGCGCCGTGCAGGCCGGGGCTGAGCCTGATATGGAGTTTGAAAATTACCTGCG
Organism: Akkermansia sp.; assembly: GCA_017549485.1. Lineage (GTDB taxonomy): Bacteria > Verrucomicrobiota > Verrucomicrobiia > Verrucomicrobiales > Akkermansiaceae > Akkermansia. The sequence goes on along the minus strand of JAFYUT010000043.1, from coordinate 4,170 downwards.
TAATCATCCCGATAACGCTCAACAGCCCGGTGATGATTTGGTAGAGCAGGTGCAGCCTGAGGCCGAAGCTCAGAAAATTAAAAAAGAGCGTACCCCTGAGGCCGAGGATGCTCCCGAGCAGCCGGCGGAGCAACCCGCAGAGGGTGAGCCGCAACCTGCCGAGGGTGAACAACAGCCGGCAACGGATGCAGAACCCACCCCCGAGGTGGACCCTGCCGAAGCTGAGCGCCAAGCCGTATTGGAGGAGATTGCCCGTTTGACCGCAGCAGGTGGTAAAGCGGCCCCCACGCCTTCCGATGCCGGGCGTAGCACCAAGGTTGATAAAAAGCTTTTCGGTACCAAGGTAGTGCGAGTCAAGCGTGGCCGCCATACCAAGAAGATACGCCTGCGTCTCAAGCGCCCCCAACCCCAGCGCTTGCGTGAGTCCGGCGGGGATATCAAAGTCGTTACCCCGGCCGAACCCGAAAAGAAATTGAAAAACACTAAGAAAAGCCGCGGTAAATAAGTTGAATTTCGGTGCATAACGCATGAAATTCAGTACCGAAACGTCATTTTTAACTCGCCAACGCGGGGAGAATGTGCTAGCATAGGTCGCGTAAAATCTTTCAAGCCATGCGTTTTTTCTCACAACTTGCAAGTTCTGTCTGTATGCTGGCGCTCGGTATGCTTTGCCAGGCTCAGACACCGGATGCCGTGGATACCGATTTGCCGTCGGAGGTTTCTGCATCTGCGGAAGCTGTCAGCCCCGATACAGAAAAAAAAGAAAAACTTATCAATGAGTCCTCTCTTCCCGAGTCTGCCAAAGCAGCTCTGCGTAAGGCAGCCCCTTACATGAATGAGTATGTGCTCAAAGGCTATATGGGGCTTGATGAACCCCACGCATTCGATGGATACAGCGCGCTGGATCACGCTCGTCAAAAGGTGAATTTCTTACCTCCGCCCAATGGCATGCCTTGCCCGGATTGCGGTGAGTTGGTGTGGAACCGCAAGAAAGATGATTTGCCTGCCTGGACCTGCCATTACACCGGTAATAATGAGCAATACGCCCGTTTCCCTATTCCCCTGCGCCTTTATGCTCAAGAAGAGCAGGGCATGGGCTTGTGGCAGAAACTTTGCCACCGTGTGGAGGTGGATCCGTTTAACCTGGCTGCCACCATCATTTTCTTCCTGGCCATTCTGCATACCTTCATGGCCCCCAAGATTTCTTCTTATGCACACCATTTAGAGAAAAAGCACAAGGAGTCTCTGCGCGCCCGCAAGTTCCGCATTGAACACCCCGAGCAGCGCTTGCCGGTATCGTTTACCTCTACCATTCTTCATTTCTTGGGTGAGGTAGAGGTAGTGTTCGGCCTGTGGGTCATTCCCTTTGCCTTGGTGTGCATCAATTACTACTCCATGGAGGATTTCCTGAAGTACATTGACCACGATGTGGTGTTTACCGAGGCATTGTTTGTGGCCGTGGTGATGGTGATTGCCGCTTCTCGCCCCATCTATCGCTTGGCAGAAAACATGCTTAAGAAAGGTGCTGCCCTCGGCAAGGGTACGCCTGCTGCATGGTGGCTTTCCGTGCTTTGCATTGCCCCGCTTTTGGGTTCATTCATTACCGAGCCCGCAGCCATGACTCTGGCTGCTATTCTGCTCAGCAAGAAGATATACCAGCTCAAGCCCAGTGTCGGTTTGTGCTATGCTACGCTGGCTCTTCTGTTTGTCAATGTGTCTGTGGGTGGTACCCTTACACACTTTGCGGCTCCGCCCATTGTGATGATTTCTGAGAAGTGGGATTTCGGTTTGGCTCACATGTTCCTCAATTTCGGGTGGAAAGCCATTGTAGGCATTGTGATAGCCAATGTGATTTACTTCATGCTGTTCCGCAAGGAGTTCAAACGCTTGGAGGAAGTACAGCGCAGCCAGATGGCTTTTGAGCACGCTGTACCCACTACTTGGGAAGACCGCCAAGACAATATCCCCGTGTGGGTATATTTGGCCTCTATCGCCTTCTTGGGTTGGACGGTGTATTTCAACCACCACCCGGCACTGTTTATCGGCGGGTTCATGTTCTTCCTCGGCTTTACCTTGGCAACCCCGCAGTACCAGAACCACGTTACCATTAAGGTGCCGTTGTTGGTGGCCTTCTTCCTTGCCGGTCTTGTTACGCTCGGTGGTGTTCAGGGCTGGTGGATGGAGCCCGTATTGCAGGCTCTTTCCGAGATGGGTGCAACAGCCACCATGGGCTTGGCCAGCATCTTGACGGCGTTTAACGACAATGCCTCCGTCACCTATTTGGCCAGCACGGTTCCCGGGCTGGAGGAGCAAATCAAATACGCCATTGTGGCCGGTGCCGTTACCGGTGGTGGTCTTACCGTGATTGCCAATGCTCCCAACCCTGCCGGTCAGGCTATTTTGGGCAAGTATTTCAAGGGGGGTATCAATGCCGTTAAGCTGTTTGTATGGGCCTTTATTCCCACGGTCATCATGTTCCTGATGTTCATTTTTACCTGCCCGGCTGATGAGCAAAAGAGCCCCGAGGCCGCACCTGCCCCGGTACAGCAAGAATCTCGCATCCCCGATCAGGCATAAGCCTCCCCACGCATTACATTTCCCATGTTTACAGGAATCGTAGAATGTACCGGTAAAGTGTTGGAGCGCACACCCGTAGAAAAAGGCGCGCGCTACGCTATTGAGATACCCTTTGCCGCAGAGCTTGCCCTTGGTGACTCGGTGGCAGTGAATGGCTGCTGCCTGACCGTAGACCGCATTGAAGGCACGCGTGTGGAGTTTGACTTGCTGACGCAGACCATGCGTGTTACCTCTCTGGGTACGCTTTATCCCGGCTCCATTTGTAATTTGGAGCGCGCCATGAGCACGGGCGGGCGTTTCGGCGGGCACTTGGTCATGGGGCATGTGGATGCCACGGGTACCGTTACCTCTGTTACCCCTGTGGGGCAAGACCACATGGTGCGTATCCGTATCCCGGCGGAATACCTGCGCTATACCATTGATAAAGGCAGTATTTGTATAGATGGTATTTCTCTCACCATAGCCGCCATTCATGCAGAGCAAAGCGAGTTGGAGTTCTGGATTACCCCGCACACTTGGCAGCGCACCATTATGCATACCTATGCTCCCGGTGCGGTTGTGGATATTGAAGTAGATATGATTGCCAAGTATGTGGAAAAAATGTTCCGCTCATCATAACGCACGGGTATGGATTGGGTATTCATGGTAGTATTGGGGTATCTTTTTATTATACCTGCGCTTTTGTTTACCGTTGAGAATTGGCGTATTTGGTATTGGAACCGCTATAAGCGCCCTGAGCAGGAAGCCCCCATGCGTTATTACCCCGTCGTGGGGGGGCTTTTCCTTTTCTTGGTGTTTACAAAATTTATTCCCATGGAGTATGGCTTGTTGAGCTATACTGCCCTGCTGCTTGACTACGGTTGCCTTCCCTTGGCTTGTGTGTCTCTCCGCCGTTATTTGCGCCGCAAATAAAAAATACGTGAGCAGAAAGTGTTCTGCCTTGCTATTGCGGACGATTGGTAGGCAAGAGATGAAAAAATAGCTTGAATTCTGCACAGATATGTGGTAGATAGGGTGTGTATGTTAAAACACACCATCTTCAGTTTGTTGGCGTGTGGCCTTGTAATGGCTACAGAAAGTTTTGATCAGTTGCCCGGTGGTAAAATTACCGGCGGCGATACTGTGTATGGTAAGTTGAGCGCCGAGGCCGGACATGCCGAAATCACCAAAGGAAAGGGCAGAAGCGGTGCTGCTGCCCTGCGTGTGATGGGTGGCAAGGATAAGTGCGTTACCATTACGCTTGAAAAGCCCTTGGCTAAGGAGACACCCTGTGATTTCTGGGCCGAGCGTTGGACCAGCCGTGCCCCGTTTGATTTTGCCTTTGTTGCCGTAACTCCTGATGGCGAGAAGCGTTTGGCTCACAACAATAATGTGGGTGTAGGCGGCTACCGCTTGCATGTGGAGGCTAAACTGCCCGCCGGTACCACAGCTGTTAAGTTTATTTGCACCTCCGATGACAAGGGCGGTGTGCTTATTGATGACTTCACCGTGATGGATGGCCCCATGGTCATCAAATCCGTAACCGGTATTGACCCCGGTGTTTACCCCATCATGAAGCGTGCTCATTTTAACCCCGTGATGGGTGTGGAAATC
>JAFYUT010000005.1 GCA_017549485.1 Akkermansia sp. | reverse complement strand
GCTCGGCTTTCAGGCTCGGCTCAAACGGCACAGATGCCATGCGGTTGAGGCGGTACAACATACTCTCTTGCGCATCCAGTTGCCCGTCGCCGTTGGTGTCACACATCTGCATCAGGAAGCCGTCAAATGCAGGGGCCGAAAGTCGGTTGATTTGTTTGAGGTAGCTCTCTGTCTTGTACCCCATGTTGATGACATCTTGGGCTTTATAACGGGTGCCGTTCACCTCCACGCGGTAATCACGGGAAAATGCACCGCCGGAATCGCCGTAGTCCATCATGATTAGGCCTACGAGAATACCGACAATCACAATGACGGCTATAATCAGATTTTTGCGGATGAATTCGAGAAATGTCATGGCTTTTCTTTCTATGACTGATGTTGCGTGTACAAGCTAACGCGCGTATTTTACTTTTCTGTGCCTCTCGTTGCAAGCATGAAAATCTGTAACTGTGTCATTTTGCTGTCATTTCTCTCACTTTTGTAAAATATTTTTCTTTTTCCTAAAAAATGGCTTGACATTCGGTGTGGTAGTGTGTATTATCCCCTCGCTGCAATGCGCAGCGTACAGTGCGTGAATAGCTCAGTCGGTAGAGCAGTAGACTTTTAATCTATTGGTCCCGGGTTCGAGTCCCGGTTCACGTATCTGACGAAGCCTCACGGTTTTTACCGTGAGGCTTTTTTATTACAGCGTGGTGTCGATAAAAAACGGGCTCTTGTTCAAGAGCCCGTTTATGATATGAGTTTAGGGAGAGGTGTTAATTCGTGGCGCGGGAGGGAGCCGATTCCGGAATTGTTCGGCGGGCTTTTTCTTGGATTTGGTCAAAAATCAGATTGGCATGATTTGTCTTTTCCTGAATCATTTGTCTGAGCGCGCCGTTCCCCGTTGTTCGAGACCTATTTTTGAGGAAGTTGCTATTGTTTTGCAGGTAATCGTTAAAGTTGACCAGCTCATCATCCATGCTATTTAATTTATCCAGAGCATACAAGGCTTTTTCTGCCACTGTTCGCTTAAAGTCAGCATCCTCTTTGACCACGATGTCTCCTGCCACCTTGGCAATACCGCTGAAATAGTCGTTGGCGGCACGTTTGACATAACTGTTGGCTTTGTCCCCCATTTCCATCGTTGAAAGGATGCGACTTTGCGTCCAGAACTCAAAATAACGGGTGTAACTTGCTAATTCTGTAGCTTGGCTTGTGGCTGCCGGTACAACTTTTCCGCCACGAATATCATAATAAACATAAGGATTATCCAGCCCCTCATAATAGAATCGAGGATCCACCCCAAATCTGGGGCCATTGTATGTAGAATGGCTGTTGCCGCCCATCACGACAAAGCAGAGCCATTGATCACGCTCTGCTTGGCTGACCTCGTTGTGGAAGTGTTGGAAGAATGCTTCGCTCCAAACTTTTGTGCTTTCGGCGACTTCTCTGTAAACCTTATCAACGCGTGCCGTGACATAGCTGCTGGTGTAGGCGCGTATCATGGAATAATACATCTTGTCTATTTCCTCAATTTTGGCTGTTTTGAGGTACACCTTGAAACGCGCAACACGCTGCACTTCTTTCAGAAAATCATAGTTGTGTGCTGCGCATGCTTTGGCAAAGGCTCCGGTAAACCATTTCATCAGCATTTCGGCGCGCGTAATCATGTGCTCTATTTCGGCATATTGCTTAGAGTTCATGTTGGGTTTTGCTTTGGCCAGCGTTGCGCGGCAGAAAAGACCATCCGTAAATTCTCCTGAATCGGTTGCAAAGGGATGATTTGCCACGATTTTGGAGATGGCTTCGCGGTGTAAATCCGCGGGTACCGGGTCTTTGGTGCATTCCACCAAATCTTCGTTGCCGATAATGCCATCGCAGCAGGCTGATACCGGCCACACGACTTCCTCTAAATATGCCTTGCGACAGGCTGCCGCGTATTGTTGCCCGTTATATATCAGAGTTTGAATGTTTTTCTTCTTTTTTTCGGCTTCTGCCGGGTCTTCCTCATCTTGGGTGAAATCGTAACCGGCGGGGGTGTCGTCTTGGGTGAAATCGTAGCCGACAGAGGGGGTATCATCTTGGGTGAAATCATAGCCCTTGCTGCTTTGGGCATGTGCCGGGAGGACGGACATCAGGCTGCAGAGTGCTATTGTGAAATGAGTTTTGCGCATATCAATTATTTGTTTCGTTTAAAGTTGGAGCGAATCGGATATATCAGAAGCGAATTTCGTAGTCATCTACATACCAACGGTTGCCGTTGCCTCCTTTGCGTATGAGCTTATGAGCGTGTTTAACGCCTATCTGTTTTCCGTTGGCATCAAAAGCGCGGCTTTGAACTGTGGCATGTTCCACTTTTTGTCCCTGCATCTTAGTGAGCTGATTTCTCTGACTGTCGTCCAAGAAAAAGTTTTCCAAATCATTGTTGTCATCAAACCCCTTTGCTACCGTGATTTTCGTATCACTGAAGATGGCGTGTACGTATTCACCGTGCAAGCGCTCCTGGTGCAAATCCCAGTGATAGCGCAGCAGGGATTGTGCGGTTTCCGTGGCGTAGCGTTCGGGATTGATGCACTCCAGATACAGGTCATAGTTTTTCTCTTTGATGGCGGTCAAAAAGATTTCCATCACGCGCTCAGGGGTAGCATCCTGCGGCACGTGTTTTACCGTGTACCATCCTTCTTTGATGGCTGCCACTTTGTCTTCTTCTACAAAGGAGCCTCCTTTTTCGTGCTTTTCATCAAAGGTGGACAAAACTCTTCCGTCTAAGTAGAGCGCTTCCGGTTCTACTACCCACCCCCATGCCAAATTCGTGCGACGGTTGCCGGGGATTTCCATAACCGGACCGGTCACTTTTCCCAAGACGGTCAAGTTGAGGTTTTCGCCGATGGAGGCATCTACCTCACGGCGGAATCGTTTGATGGCTTCGTAGGCGCCCAACCATTCTCGCCCACCGATATTGACAAAATAGAACCCTGTGGAGGGCTTACCCACAACGATGTATTCACCGGAACCACCCACAAATTGATTGTCGGGGTATTTGACATCGGGTAAGACAATGGTTTTATCAACGGGCGTATTTTCCAAGGATGGCTTGAGCGGGTCTACGGCGGGGAAGACGCTTTGGACGATATCGCGCCCCCGGAGCAGTTCTTGCCATTTTTCGATACTGATTTTAGCGTATTTTTCGCGCAGTGCTTTCTCGTTGTTGAGGTAAGCTACCATAGCCGGTGTAATTTGCTGATAATCGCCCTTGCTCATCATGAGGGCGGTACGAGCTCTCTCATACAGGGCTTGCACGGCCGGGTCATCCGGGTAGTTTTTCACCAGTGTTTGTACGCGGCTGAGAGCCTCGTTCTTGTTGCGGTACATGGTGTTGGCGCTTCCTTGGGCGCGTTTTACCTCAGCTTCAAACTCTTTAAGGTAATATTCCGTGTAACCAAGCTCTTTCTGACTGGCTTTTCCGGAGTCTGCCGTTGCTGTGCTACACAGTAGCGGTATAAGTAATAACGCAATGATGGATGTTCTCATGGTATTTATATTGTATTTTGTGAAATGATGAATAGGGGTGATATCAATCCTCGGAACGGCGAGCCTTACGTAAGATGGCACGAATCTTGGAGGCATTCGGCCCACCCACGCAGTCGTCTACGCTGGCGCCTTTTTCCGTGCGGGCATTCAAGTCTGCCCCATGGTCTACCAACCATTGAACAATTTCCACATGGCTGAGCCCGCAGGCATTGTGCAAAGCCGTTGTCCTGTTGGAGTTGGAAATTGTGTGGTCAATGGGTGCCCCTTCCATAATATGAGGCAAGAGGGTAAGTAGGCGTTTTCGGTACAATCTTTCTACGGCCGTTGGGTATTCTCTCTGCTCCAACTCCCGTACCAGTTCACCCAAGCCGTCATCGACTGTTTGCAGAGCGCCCTCTTCATCCTCCATTACCGGCAGCACCACACGCCCCTCCTTGCTTTTGGCGGGGCGAAGTCGGAATGTAGCTCCTCGGGCCAGCCATCCGCCATCATCCATTCCCCAGCTCAGGGATGCTTGACCGCCCGCAGGTGTTTCGAAATGGAGTGTCAGGACCAGATGTCGCATGTACCCTTGCACTTGGACAACCGCAATCTCTCCCTGCGGCGCATAGCTTACCTTGTTGGGCTGCTTCAAATCTTCCTCACCGGGTATCGGCTTATCCAACTGAATATGAAAACACGTTCCTTCCTCTGCGGGGAATTGTATCACCAGAGGCGTGGCAATAACCGGTTTCCAGTCACTTACTTCATCTCCGATGGTATCGCAGGCCATAGCCCCGTTGAAGTTTACTTCCAACACCGTCCCCGCCAGTTTAACCGGCGCTTCTGCGGCAAAAGCTGACGAAGCCATCAGGACAACAGCCGATGTGAATAATGCTTTCATGGATGAATATGATAATTAATCTTCAATGCTGACCTCAACGCGGGAAACGCCTTCATAATCCACCTCTGCCTTTTTTTCAAGGAAACGGATTAGACATTCGGCGCCGTCGCTGTCAATGGCAATCCCCGGGTCTTTTGGTTTAGCCGGTGCAACAGAGGCAATATAAGAATTATATGCCACAGTGTAGCGAGCTTCGGGGGCAATGGGGGACCCATCGGCCAACTTGGCCTCGGTAATGCGCATGGGCTTGAGCTCTGTCGCGGGTTTTACACATTTATATGTCATGCCGGAAACGCAGGGGGCACCATAATGGTCTGCCTGTGGTATACTTTCAAGCATGGCGATGAGTTCCTTTCCCGTCACTGTCGCACGCACAATGGCATTGCCGAACGGATCCAGACGGTAAACATCTGCAACGGTAAGCGGGCCTGCTGGGAAATCATCCAAACGCACACCGCCGAGATTCACAATGGCGATATCTGTGACGGCGCGGGCACTGATGGCATCTGCCATCATGCATCCTAAACTTTCGCGGCAGCTAATTCGGCGTTTTACCGTTGTGAGTTGGCGTTTGAAGAACGGAAGAGACTTGGTCTTTTCCACCAGTTCAGCCGTGGCCGCATCCGCAGGTAAATCAGAGAGAGGCAGAAGCTCTGCATTCTTGCTGATTACTTTGCCGTTTTCCACATCGAAGGTCAGGCGCGTTACATATTTAAGCTTATTCTCAGCCTGCGTGATGAGAACCCCGTTAACCAAGTGCCCCGATTTCACGCGCGTATGACTGTGGCCGCCGATGATGGCATCAGCCTCGGGGAACATTTGTGCCAGCTTGACATCATCCTCGAATCCCAAATGGGTGAGAACAATAAGAACATCGCAGAAAGCACGAAGGTGTTTGTAGTATGCAGCTGTTTCAAAAGGGGAGGCAAATTGAAAGCCTTTGCACTTGTCGGGGTGGGCATCGGGGATGCCGGTTTCACCGACTTGAACCAAGCCCAACACACCGATGCGTATGCCGTTGCGCTCAAAAATCTTATAGGGCTTTACATCGATTCCCTGCGTATCGGGGGTGAATACATTGGCACAGATAAAATCAAATTCGGCTGCGTTGACATAATCGCGAAGGGCGGCTGAGCCGGAGTCAAACTCGTGGTTGCCGAAGGTGGAGAGGTCAAAGCCCACGTGGTTCATCATCGTAATGATAGGGATACCGGGGCGATTCCCGTTATCGACGTACGGATTGCCGGTTCGACTGTCTCCTGCTGCCATGAGCAGCAGTCCCGGAGCCTGAGCGCGCTCGTTTTTGACAAATGAGGCCAGTTGGGGCATGCCGTCAATATTGGCGTGCATATCGTTAACTCCCAAGATTGTCACTTGCTCTGCGAAGGCAGAGGTAAGCAAAGAGAGCAGGGTAAATATTGTTTTTTTCATCGTCTCGAAAATGGTGTTAAATCAATTTAAAATGGATGATGAGTAAAGATGCGCCGTCCTTCCGACATGGGACTGTCAGAGGCGATGACATTGCCGTATACGTCGTAGAGTTCCCCCTCAGGCAAAGGGATGCCGGCATCTGTACTATAACGACGTACGGCGTCTTGTGCCGTAGCTCCGGCAAAGATACTTACCTCAGCATTGTTGACGTATACCCGCATAACCCATGTCTGATTTCAGATACAATTAAAGGCCGCTGAGTATTTCGGCTGCACCGGCGTGGCCCAGTTCCGCGGCACGTTGCAGGTAACGGCGCCCCAGCTTTTCATCTTGCTGACCATCGCGCCCCCAGAGCAGGCGCATACCCAGTTCTGCAAGAGCCCGGGGGTCTTCCGCAGCGGCAGCCTGCTCAAGCCATGCACGGCTTTCCGCTGCATCCGGATCCGGGATTGCGGGGTCAGATACCCATTCACTGATGGAATCTGCATGTTCGCCCGTACCATCACTGTAAATGAGAGACATCTCATATTGCGCTGCTGCCTTTCCCGAGCAAGCCTCCGCGTGTGTATCGCAAGCGGAGTCGCTTTTCAATTCCACCGGAGTACCGGTGCGAAGCAGGGCTCTTAATTGTGGCAAAGCGGCTACGGCTGCTGCGGTGCGTCCCTCTTTATCGCGCAAACGGCAATCTGCGCCGAACGCCAGCAGGCGAAGCGCCAGTCGGTAATCATTGCGCTGGGCGGCCAAGTGCAACGCTGTCTGCCCGGTGGCGGGTATCACGGCGTTCGGGTCCTGCCCGGCCAGCAAAAGCCGTTGAGCCAGTTCTGCATAATTCATTTCCGGGAGTTCCTGCAAACAGTAAAGTAACAGGGTGCGTCCCTGATTATCTGTGGCAGATGGGTTGTCGTTCAGACACATCTGCATGAACTCACGGTGAGGAGAATCTGCATAATCTTGCAAAATCTTGTCACCCATTTCCGTTGCATGAGCCATACTCAGCATGCCGGTAAGAAAAAAGATAGCAGTATGTTTCATTATTTGCAGTGATGGTAAAAAGTAGTGCGGGGTGCTGAAACACCCCGCTTGTTCATGAGTCAAATGTGATATTATTCTTGTGGTGCAGGTTCTGCCGGTTGTGCCGTTTTCTTCTTCTTCTTGATGAGAAGTACCACAAGACCGATGGCTGCAGCCAATATCAAAATGCCCAGTATCGGGCGGTAGAATATCCAAGCTATGGCTATAATAACCAGAGCTACTACCGCTGACACGAAGAAAGCAATAATACCGATACCGAACTCTACAATGTTGCCGAGAATGGGCAACACATCGGCCATGACTGAAATCGGAGCCAGTATCATCTTAAGGCCAATATACATCATCAGCCAACCCACGATGCGCCATACCCATGTCCACATAGAGTTGTTATCCTTGGCGTTTTGGAACATGAGTTCTTTGCTCTTGATGCCCATTTGCATCAAATCTACCGTATAACCATTTTCTGCCACATAGGGGCTGAAGGTGCCGGCATTCTGACAGGCAACAATGGAAATAGGCATGGTTTCGGGCACGTAAGACCAAGAAATACGCACATCACCCACCTGCGGAGCACCGGGGTTAACGGTAGATGTTGTAGCCATTGTGGGGGCCAGACTGATGTAGGCACGGCGCATTACACCATTGTAGCTGACAACATAATGATCTTGCCACGGTTTGATGAGCAGCATCTTGTTGTCGGCGGTGCGTACATATACCTTGTCACCGAAGCAGACAACGGGCAGAACGCCCAAGTGCTCTACATTGATGAGTCCCGGTAATTGCATGTTCACGGTGGGGGCGGGAGTTGTCAACTCGCCGTATCCGGTAACATTGCGAGTGGTGTTGTTCACCATCATATAGGCGGCATCCGCAGCTTCGTCTGCAACCATGGGGTACATGTCGCCCGTGGGGCCCTGAATCAGGGTGCCACAGGTCGGGTCATCCAAAACAAGAAGTTGTTGGCCGGGATAGGAATCCACGGTGACGTACATGGTTGCCGGTAATTGCGTTGCTATACCGGGTTCCATGCCATTGGGCAGCGGTGTGACAGCGGGGCAGGCGGCGGCGCCGATGTATACGGTGTTGCCGGATATGGCGGTGCGGCCTTTCAACTCTTCAGGCATGGGAACGTCCTTCAGCTCCACGGGCTTACTGCCCGATATTCGACCAATTTGTCCGGATGTCAGAGTAAACGCACCGAATGTCACTTTCTCTGCACTCTGGCGCTTGTTTTCCACCCCGGTCAGATGTACAACGTTATCATGGCCGGCTTCTTGGAAAGACGAGGAGTCTACGGGGTCGCTCACCCAATCTTTTTCATAAGTATACGTAGTCGTTTTTTTCACACTGCCGCCCAGTTGTTTTTCCTCCCGGGTAGACTCATTCTCTACCCATTGGTAATACTCAACCGTACGAGCCAATTTCATGGCATTCTTGCTGATGCCGGGAAACATGTCATCCGTCAGCACGGCCTGCGTAACCGCATTGCCTGTGGCGTGTATCAGCTTACCCTCGTTTTGCATGTCCATGGTGTCAATGGACGGCACGGAGATGCATACGGATTCTCCCTCTTCAAGAGCTTTTGCGTTTTTGACAGCTCGCCCTTCGTTCCAGAACAGCAGGGGGATACCTGCAAGGAAAAGGACACCTCCCGTGATAATTCCCTTAAAGGAACTACCCAGACGGCTGCCCCAGCTTTCGGTGGTTACTTTTTCTACGGACATGGTATCTGTTGGATTGGTTATAGTGTTAGTATGTTGCTGCGAACAGCGAAATTTTCACTTCGGGCTGAATTGTATCAATATTGATGATATCAGTAGCCTGGAGGGAACGGCTCTATTTCATCCATTCACCATTTGTTATTTTAACTGATTTCTATTTTTAAGTCAATAAAAAAAAGGATAGTAGAGTAAGCTCGATAATGTAAAAAATATCAAGTCCGTCGTATGATTCGGCGAAAACGGAATGAAAACCACCCGCTCAATAACATTATTGAGCGGGTGGTTCAAAAGTGTGATGGAAGATTGCTTATTTGCTGAGGAGTTTCTCCAGCAGAGCCTGAGAATTATCCGCGAGTTTAGCGGGGTCCTCCAGCATACCGGCACGCAGCAGGGCGGTGTTGACCAGCTGCCCGGCCAGCAAGGTGGCCAGTTCTTCGTTTTCCGTTTGCAATTCTGCAAGCTTTTGAACGATGGGGCTGTGCGGGTTGAATGCAATTTCGGGGTGATTCTCGGGAACGGGTTGGCCCATCGCTTTGAGGTAGGCACGAACCTCGGGGGAGACATCGTTTTCCCCTTGCAGCGCAATGGCGGGGGCGGAGGTCACGCGGTCGCTGATGGTAACTTTGCTGAAGGAGTCGGCAAAGGTGGCAGATACCCAAGAGGTGAGCTTGTTGCCTTGCTCTTCATCCAGACCGGGTTGGTCGGGCTGCCCCTCCAGCGGGGGAAGCTCCAGATTGGCGCGGTCAATGGATTTAACCTCTTTATCTTCTACCTTGTGGATGCTGTCTACCACGAACTGGTCCCCACCATCGGTGAAGAAGCAGACCTCGAACCCACGGGCTTTGAGGGCGTCCAGATAGGGGCTGTGCTCCAGCTGGGCGCGGGAGGCGCCGTAGAGTACATAGATGTCCTTCTGGTTCTCTTTCATGCGGCTGATGTAGTCAGCAAAAGAGGTGAGCTTGCCGGGTTCTGTAAAGGTGGATTCAAAGCGCAGCAGCTTGGCAAGCGCATCTTTATGCTCCCAAGAGGTAACGATGCCTTCTTTGATGAATCGGCTGAATTGCAGCCAGAACTTCTCGTATTTTTCGGTATCGTCTTTGGCAAGTGTCTCCAAGTGCTTGATGAAACGTTTGGTGATGATACCGGAGATGCGGCGCAGCAGGGAGTTGTCTTGCAGCATCTCGCGGGAGATGTTGAGGGGCAAATCCTCGCTGTCTACCACGCCGGTAAGGAAACGCAGCCACTCGGGCAGCAGGTTCTCGGGCTTGCTGTCAATAAGTACCTTGTGGCAATACAGGGAGACATTGGGCTCACAACGGCCGAATCCCATGGCCTCGGGGCTTTCCTCGGGCACAAAGAGAACGGAGTTGAGTACAATGGGCGCATCTGCGCTGAAGTGCATCCACGTGAGCGGTGCGCTGTCCGTGTGGCCGATGAATTTGTAGAACTCCTCGTACTCCTCGTTGGTGACATCTTTCTTGTTCTTCATCCAGATGGCCTGCACGGTGTTGAGGTGCTCGCCGTTGCAGTCAATGGGGAAGCCTACAAAGTTGCTGTATTTGCCTACGATGTAGCGCAGCGTGTTGATTTGAGAGAAGTTGTGGGCGTCCTCCTTGAGTTTGATGAGAATGGAGGTGCCGCGGGGGGTGTCGGCAGGGGCGTCTTCCAGGGTGTAACCTTCTTGGCCATCGCTGGTCCATTTAACGGGCTGAGCCTCGGGCTGCCAGGAGCGGGTGGTTACCTCTACCTCTGTGGCGGCCATAAAGGCGCTGTAGAAGCCTACGCCGAATTGGCCGATGAGGTCTTGAGGGCCGCTTTGCGTTTCTTTCATGGCCTCCAAGAATTTCTTGGTGCCGGAGTGTGCGATGGTGCCGAGGTATTCTACTACCTCCTCGCGGGTCATACCGATACCGGAGTCGGCAATGGTGAGGGTGTGGTTATCTTCATCGGCAGAGATGGTGATACGCAGGGCAAGCTCCGGGTTGGCGATAGGTGTACCGGTGAGCTGTTTGAGACGCAGTTTTTCAAGTGCATCGGATGCGTTGGATACGAGCTCACGTACAAAGACCTCGCGGTCGCTGTAAAAGGCGTGAATCACGATATCGAGCAACTGACGTACTTCCGTTTGAAATTGATGTGTATTGTTGGACATATAAACGTGATATTGATGACTATTTTACATGTATACGTTCACAGGTCAATCATCATTCACGGCATACTCTGAAAGATAGATTGCCTGCTGATTTTATGGCGCGGGTTGGGGGGATTTATTCGTCCCACTTGAAAAAGCGGGTGGCTGCTTGGGTGCTCAGGTTACGCAGGTTGAGGTAGCGGGTGCGCAGCAGTTCGCTGTCTCGGTGCCCCATTTCTTCTTGCAAGAGGTGAAGATTGTGAAACATTTTGAGGTGCATGCTGGCAAAAGTATGGCGCATGGCATCTTTTTGCCAGTTGCGCACGCCGGCATGTCGGCGCAGTTTAGCCCAAGTACGCATCCAATTACGCGGTGCAATGTTGTCATTGAGTGGCCCTTGGAATTGCTTGAGGTGGGCTGCCGCGCCTCGCAGCGGTACGGCCCGTGCGCCACCGGTTTTACTGGTTCTGCCGTCTACATAGACTACTTTCTCCCGAAAATCAATATCTTTCCATTTCAGACGCTGTACTTCGCCGGGGCGTATACCGCACCAGAGCATGAGTCTGACGGCGGGTTGCATGCATTGCAGTTCTTTGGCCCTCATGGCTTTCATGAAGGCGGAGATTTGGCGTATGGTTAAAATCTCTATGCGCTCTTCGTTGATAGGTATGTTGTCTATGCCGTATACGGGGTTTTTATCACAGCAACCATGCCGTATGGCATAGGTAAAAATACTGTGCAAGATGGTTTTTGCCTTATAAAAAACATGACCGCTTTTGTTGAAATAAGTCTCTAACAAGTGGCGGCAGTCTCGTTGGCTGATAATGCGTACATCTTTATCTGCCCATTCGGCAAGGGTGATGAAGCGTTGTATGTAGGAGCGAAGATCGGATATCGTGCTGGGGCGTCTGGTTTGCCTGGCGTTCAGACTTTTGCCGGCAGCCTCGCGGAAGGTGAGCCTATCCTCATCATTTTGTACGGTTTGCAACCCTGCTTGCACCACTTTGCGGAAGAGGGCAATCAGCTCCAGACTTGAACGGTCTGTGGCCTGGGCTCGCTCCGTGAACTCCAGAAATAGGCGAAAGATATCCGCCTCGCTGACTGACAATTTGGTAGTATAGAGGTTTTGTGTAGTCATACACTGAGTTTCATAGCATGACTACTACATTTGCTCAAGATTGAATATAGGGGGCTTCTTCCCATTCCGGGAGCTCGGTGTTGATAAGCCACGGGGTGTATTCCGGCGGTATGGGGGATTGAATAGCCACACGGCGACCATCTGCCGGGTGGTTGAATGCGAGCCGCCAGGCATGCAGCATTAAACGCCCGGGCTTTGCCTTCTGCTTTTGCGGGTGGGCGTAGATGGGGTCGCCGATGAGGGGGTGCCCCAAATGCAACATGTGTACGCGTATTTGGTGGGTACGCCCGGTGTGTAAGGTACACATGACCAAACTGGAGTTGGTGGATGCATCGTGATGCAACACCTTGTAATCCGTAATGGCCGGTTTGCCTGCACCGGGATTGACCACGGCCATTTTGAGACGATTGACAGGGTGGCGACCGATGTTGGTAAAGACGGTGCCCTCCGGTTCTTTGGGGCAGCCCTGTACTACGGCAAGGTAAATTTTGCCGGTGTCTCGCTCGGCAAATTGGGTGGTAAGAGAGAGGTGGGCGCGGTCGTTCTTGGCTACCACGATACAACCGCTGGTGTCTTTATCCAATCGGTGTACAATACCGGGACGCTCCACCCCGCCAATGCCCGATAAGTCGCCGCAATGGAAGAGTACGGCGTTGACCAAGGTGCCATCAGGGTTGCCGGCTGCGGGGTGTACAACCATGCCGCTTTCTTTGTCAATGACAATGACATCTTTGTCCTCGTAAAGTACGGAGAGGGGAATATCTTGCGGTTGCGCTTCGGTTGGCTCCGGTTCGGGGATGTTGACTTCAATGCGCATCCCCCGTTCAATGGGCGTTTTGGCTTTGGTGGATTTGCCGTTGACGGTAATCTCACCGGATTTGATGAGAGCCTGAATGCGAGCACGAGACAGCTCGGGCAGTTGCCCTGCCAAAAATTGGTCGAGCCTGGTACCGATGGAGTCTTCTGCGATGATGAGCATGGCTTACATACCGGTGGGGTTATCAATAAAGACCGTGGGCAGGCCGAATTGCTCTTCTATCAGTTTGCCCAATGCTTTAACGCCGAATGTCTCTGTGGCATAATGCCCGGCAAACAGAATGTTGACACCCATATCTTGCGCAGCATTAACGACCCAGTGATTTTCTTCGCCCGTGAGATAGGTGGTATACCCTTTGTCGTGCATTTGGTATATAACATCTCCCGCGCCGCCGGAGCATACGGCTATTCGCCCGGCCGGAGCCTCAGCGTTTTGTACATACCCCGTAATGTTGCTGCCGGTAATGTGTGCAAACTTTTCACGCAGTTGCGCTACGGTACCGTCAAAATGCCCGGCGATGCCGATGAGGGTGCCGTGGTAATCTACCTCGGGGGTGCAGTCGGTAAGGCTCAGCTCGCGGGCAATACCGGCGTTGTTGCCGAGTTGCGGGTGTAAATCCAGCGGAAGGTGTGCGCCGTACACGGCCAGATTATGCTCCAAACACGTTTGGATTTTCTTCTTGAACCAGCCGGTCATGGGGCGCAGGCCGCACCAGTAGATACCGTGGTGCAGTATGAGCATATCTGCCCCCGCGGCAATGGCATCCTCTATGGTTTTTTGAGAACCATCCACCGCCAGTGCTACTTTGGTGACACTACCGTTATTTTCAACCTGCAAGCCGTTGAGGGCTACGGAGGCATCTTTAATTTCACGGATGCGCAGGGTGGTATCCAGCAGTTGGGTAATATCTTGAAGATTGGTCATGGCGGTAATAAAATCAGTCTCTCGGGGTGTGTATACTCATGCTGGTACGCATGGCTATTTCTTTATGCAGTCTCTTATTGAACTCACCGGCCATGTCGTAGCCGTTTTCTCTCAGGTAATGGCCTAAGGCGGCTACTTCTACAAGACGCGTCATGTCTCGACCGGGGGCTACGGGGAGGTTGAGACGCTCTACATCTACCCCCAAAATGGTGGTTTTCTTACGTTCTATCCCCAAGCGCTCCATCTCTGTCATTTGACCGTTGGTGAGGTTGATGACGAGGTCAATGTTCTTTTGACGGCGATATGCTTTGAGCCCGAATAGGTTGGTGACGTTGATGATGCCTATGCCTCGAATCTCGATAAAGCCACTGCTGAGCTTGGGAGAGGTAGCAATCAGCTCTCCGCTGATGTTGCGTACGCGCACCATGTCATCTGCCACCAGAGAGGCGCCTCGCTCAACCAAACCGAGCGAGATTTCGCTCTTGCCGATGCCGCTGTCGCCCGTGAGCAATACACCTACGCCGTTGACGTCTACCATGCAACCGTGCAGTGTGGTGCTCTCGGCAAACTCGTTCTCCAGAATAATGGTAGCGCGGTTTACCAGTTTTACGGTGGGCAGGGGAGATACGAATACCGATACCGAGTATTCATCCGCCAGCTCCAGTACGTCTCGCGGCACATCCACATTGCGCGTGAAGATAAGGCAGGGTACATCTTCCGCAAACAGGCGGCGGATGCGTTCCTCTCGCGGGATGCCCTCCATGGTGGTCATATAGGCCATTTCTGCCGCACCGAATACCTGAATACGCTCATGCGCAAAATAGCTGAAATACCCTGCCAGCGCCAAGCCCGGGCGATTGAGCGTGGGCTGCAGAATCTTGCGAGACATGCCCAAGGGGCTGTTACACAGCTGTAGCTCCAGTGTGCCGCCATAGTTCTCATAGAACCGAGCAACGGATACGGAGTCTACCTTTTTGGTGACGGGGGCGTTCATGGTGCGGGGGGGCTAAAAGTGTTACTTGTCTGCCTTTTTGCGGCGGCTGTTTGCCGGTTTTGTTTCCTTGGCCGCAGGCATTTTCTTTTTGCGGGGAGCCGCTTTTTTCTTTTCGGGCTCTGGCTGCTGTGGTTGCGGAGTTACATTTTCAAAATCAATGAGGTTGGTGGCACCGTCTTTGATGGCTTGGGAGCATATACCGGCCCCCAAATCACCGCGCAAGATAGCCTCGGCAATCGGGTCTTCGAGCAAGCGCTCTATGGCTCGGCGCATCGGGCGGGCTCCGTATTGCGGGTCATACCCCTTGTCTACCAGCATGCTCACGACCTCCGGAGAAAGGGTGAGGGTTATCTGCTTGTCTGCCAAACGCTTGATGAGCTTTTGGGCCTCAAGCAGCACAATCTTCTCTAAGTCTTTGCGCTCCAGCATGCGGAAGACGATGAGCTCGTCGAAACGGTTGATGAATTCGGGGCGGAAGTGCTGTTTTGCGGCCTCACCGATGCGTTCTTTCATGGTCTCGTAATCGGCTTCCTCGTCAGACATAGCTCCAAAGCCCATGCGCCCTTGGCGGGCAGCCAAACTGGCCCCCACATTAGAGGTGAGAATGATGATAGTGTTGCTGAAGCTTACCTTGCGGCCGAGGGAGTCGGTAAGACTGCCTTCCTCAAGCACTTGCAGCAGCAGATTCATGACATCGGGGTGGGCTTTTTCCACCTCGTCGAAGAGGATGACGGAGTAGGGGCGGCGGCGCACCTGCTCAGTGAGTTGGCCGCCTTCATCGTGCCCGACATATCCGGGAGGCGAGCCAATCATGCGGCTGGTGCTGTGCTTCTCCATGTATTCACTCATATCTACTTGGATGAGTGCCTCTGCCGTGCCGAACATGATTTCTGCCAAGTTTCGGGCAAGGTAAGTTTTACCCACACCAGTGGGGCCCATGAAGAGGAATGAGCCGATGGGACGGCGCGGGTCTTTTATGTCTGCGCGGCTGCGGCGCAGAGCACGTGAGATGGCAGAGCATGCCTCATCCTGTCCGATGACTTTGCTCTTGAGCTCTTCTTCCATGCGCAGCAATTTTTCAGCCTCTTTTTCTTCCATGCGAGACAGGGGAATGCCCGTCCATTTGGAGATGACGGTCATGATGTCTTCTTCATTGACCTCTTGGCTGTTGTTGCTCATGGATTCTTTCCATGCATCCACGGCGGTTTCGAGCTCTCGGTTGAGGTCAGCCATGCGGTCTCGCAGTTTGGCTGCCATTTCAAAGTCTTGCTCTTTGACGGCCTGTTGTTTTTGTTCTTCGAGCTCTCGGCGTGTTTTTTCGTTATCTTTGAGCTCTTGCGGGCGTGTCATGCGTGCAACACACAGTCTTGAGCCGGCTTCATCTATCACGTCAATCGCTTTATCGGGCAGGAATCTGCCGTGCAGGTAGCGTTTGGCCAAGAGCGCTGCTGCCTCCAAGGCTTTTTCCGTGTAGTGTACGTGGTGGTGCTCTTCATAGCGCGGGGCTATGCCCTTGAGTATCAGAATGGTGTCTTCTACGGATGGCTCGCGTACCTGAACTTGTTGGAATCTGCGCTCAAAAGCACCGTCTTTTTCGATATGTTTGCGGTATTCGTTGAGAGTGGTGGCACCGATGGCCTGCATCTCGCCACGTGAAAGGGCGGGTTTGATGATGTTGGAGGCATCCATCGTGCCCTCTGCAGAGCCTGCGCCTATGAGGGTGTGCATTTCATCGATGAAGAGAATGACTTTCTTTTCACGTTGAATCTCATCCATAATGGCCTTGAGTCGCTCCTCAAATTGGCCTCGGTATTTGGTGCCGGCAAGCATAAGGGCTAAGTCCAGAGAGATAATCTTTTTACCTCTCAGAAACTCGGGAACATCTCCTGCTACAATCATTTGCGCAAGGCCTTCCACAATAGCGGTTTTGCCTACACCGGCCTCTCCTAACAATACGGGGTTGTTCTTGGTGCGGCGGCACAGTATTTGAATAACGCGTTCAATTTCGGCGCGGCGGCCTATGACGGGGTCCAACTCTCCGGCAGCGGCGCGTGCCGTTAAGTCTCGGCCGAATGCGTTGAGCGCGGGGGTGTCACCACCGCCCTCGGGCTTGCGGCTGGGGCGGCGCTGGTGCAGAAAGGCGTTGGCGTCTTCTTCCTCTTCCTCGGGGCGCCCCGGGTGGCCTTCCGGGCGGGAGGCCGTGGGCTGGTCTGCTCCCGGCTCGGTATTGAAATTGGGGCCCAGCTCTCGCATAATGCTTTCGCGTGCAGATTTGTAGGTAAGCCCGGTGGAGGCCAGAGCATCGCGGGCCAATCCACCGTCATCTCGCAACATGGCCAATAAAAGGTGCTCGGTGCCTACATAGGTGTGTTTCAACTCTCGGGCCTCGCTCCCGGCCATGGAGAGTAATCTTTTAACGCGAGGGGTGTATGGCAGGGTGCCTTCTGCCCCCGATGCGGTGCCGGGCAACAGGGCGGCCTCTATCATTTTGACAAGGTCTGCGGCGTTAATCCCGGCGTTTTCCATGACGGTAACGGCTACGCCGTGGCCTAATTTGAGCATACCCAGCAGAACATGCTCTGCGCCGATGTAATTGTGGTGGAACCTGTCTGCCTCTCTGCGGGCCAGGTTGAGTACTTGTTGAGCTCTCGGTGTAAAGTTGTTCATGTTAAAAGATTTGGTTATTCGGTTATTTGCAGGAGTTCTCGCATTAACTCGATGGAAAGAATGGTGTCTCGAATGATTTCCCTACTGTGCAGTGTACGCTCCACTTCTTGGGGAATCACGGTGTTCTTTTGTGCGTGATACTCCATGTGGTAAGGGGCCCCATGCAGGTAATAGCCGGCTACGTCCCCCAGATAGTCCTCTTCATTTTTATCTTCGGGGGGGATGATGAAACCGCAGATGACCCCCAATCTAATCATACCCAAGGCATTGATGAATTCGCCATATTCAAGTCTGTAGGCGTATTTCAGCAAGCCATAGGCTCGGGCCACCATATCCGGCAGCAGCATGGTGGTGGCATTACTGTGGGTGAGCCTATTGCGTACCTCGTGTTCGCGCTCGGCTATGGTCAGGGTTATATCTCTCAGGTGATTTGCCATGTCATCCTCACCCTCTTTCAGGATAGGCGGTGTGTACACCACAAAGAGATTGGCGGCATCATCTCCCATGTTGGAGTACAACGGTGCCAGATGAAGCATGAGCTTCTCAAGCCCTCTCTTGATTTGCTGTATCATGTCTGCCGCAGCCAGCGCCGGCAGCTGCATGACGGTGTAAAGCTGTATGCCACTGCCTGTTTCTGAGGGCAGGCTGGTCAGGTAGTCGCCGTTGGCGGCTTTGGCAAACGTTAGCTCTTTTTCCAGCTGCGTGCTGATATCTACGGCCTTTTTCATCAGGGCTGCGTAGTCGTTCTTTGCTGAAAAAAGGTGCATGACGAGGTGCTCCTCCTCATTAATCATGAAAGAGATATCTTGCTTGCCATTGAGTACGATATGGCACCCGTTTTGGCGTGCAGCCATGCATTGAGATATGAGTTTACGCTCCAATAAAACGCGTCGCTGGGTGTAGTTCAGCTGCGTCATTTCGGCGCAATAGGCTGTTGTTTTGTTGCCGGGCAATTGTTTGATGAGAGGCAGCAGCAAATTCGCTACGGCTTGGCGGCCTTCATCGGTACTCCAGCCCGGGAATCTGTGGCCCTCCAAGTTGCGGACGACGCGCGCCATTGAGCCGATGATGACATCTCCCGCCTCACCCGGGTTGACGAACCAAGGCGGAAGCTTACGGAGCAATGAGGAAAAGGACTTAGCCATATATGGAGTTTAACTTAATTCGCGAATGCGGTCGCGGAGTTTTGCCGCGGTTTCGTAGTCTTCTTTATCAACGGCCTGTTGCAACTGCTGTTCAAGCTTTTTGAGCGTCAAGGCCGGAGATTCCGTCGGGGCGGCGCTGTTATCGCTCTCCTCATCGGTTAAAATGGCTTTTTCTTCTGCGATTTCCCGTGCAAATACGTGGTAACAGTCAGGGCAGCCTAATCTGCCGGTGCGGCGGTATGTTTCCAGCGTAAAGTCGCACACCGGGCAACTCACCAGAGCATCGGTGCTGTGGGGGGAGCTGTTGTTTTTATCTGTCAATAATCTCCCACCTGCCAATTCTTTTACAATGTCTTCCACCTTCTTTTTGAATTCTTCCGGGAAAAATTGCTCGGCAAAGGAAAGGGATTGCGGGTCAAACAACCCTTTGTTACGGGCACAGCTCTCGCAGAGAACCAATTCCGTAATTTGGCCGTTCACTATCTGCGTCAGTTGCATGGACGCGCGTTTACCACATATCTGGCACTTCTTCACGAAAAGGAATTATACTACCTCCTTTTTGCTTCTTCCAGTCTGCAACGTGTCTTTTTGTGTCAGTTTGGCCCATGATTTCGTTCGGATTCGTATTCTGCGGGGGCATCAAGCGCTGTTGTTCTTGCCATACTGAAGTTAATGCAGCTTGACAAAAAGGCATGAGGAGAGTAGAGTGTGGGTGTTATGATACAAGAACACGTACTTCCGACATATGGACGCGCGCCGATTACGGTGGCAAAGGGTGAGGGCTCATACCTGTTCGATACGGAAGGGCGACGTTACGTGGACTTTTGCGCCGGTATCGCCACCTGTAGTCTCGGGCACTGTCATGCTAAGGTTGTGGAGGCTCTCAGCCGCCAAGCTTCACAGTTAATGCATTGCTCTAACTTGTATCAGATTCCCCAGCAGGAAGAATTGGCTGCTTTGATTTGCGATAAAATGATTGGGCTGCCGGGTAAAATCTTCTTCTGTAACTCGGGTGCAGAGGCCAATGACGGTATCATTAAGGTTGCTCGCCGATTCGGTCACAGACATCCGCAGGCCGATGGAAGCCCTCGCTATGAGGTCATTACCTTTAATAAGAGTTTCCACGGGCGTACTTTGGGCTCTATGGCTGCCACCGGTCAAACTAAGATTCAGATTGAGTTTGACCCCCTGCTGGTAGGGTTTAAGTATGTAGATTTCAATGATGCCGAGGCCTTGCGTGCTGCGGTGAGCGATATTACCTGCGGCATCATGCTGGAGGCAGTGCAGGGTGAGGGTGGTGTGAATCCCGCTACGCCCGAGTTCTTGCGCGAAGTTGCGGCTCTTTGCAAAGAAAAAGATTTGTTGTTGATGATAGATGAGGTTCAATGCGGTTTCGGTCGTACCGGCGCAACAATGGGCTGGAAAGCTGTTTGCCCTGAGGTGGAGCCTGATTTGGTATCTTGCGCCAAGGGTATCGGCGGTGGTTTCCCCATGGGCTGTTTCTGGGTAAGTAACCGCGCTATTGATGCCGCGGGTACCGAGTTGTCGAGCATTATGGGGCCGGGGTCTCACGGCTCTACGTTCGGTGGCACGCCGATTGCCTGTGCTACCTCTCTCGCAGTAGTGACGGAGATTGTAGAACAGAACCTTACCGAGCGTGCTGCTCAGCTGGGTGAATATATCAAGAACACCGTTGAAGGGTGGGGCCTCCCTTGTGTGGAAACAGTGCGTGGTTTGGGCCTGTTGCGCGGTATCGGTTTGCGCCGAGGTGCCTTTGATGTGCCCGAGGGTAACACCCCCGCCGGTTACGTAAATGGCCTTTGCATGAATGCCGGTTTGTTGGCATGCCCTGCCGGCCCGGATACGCTGCGTCTTATCCCTGCGTTGAATGTGCCACAGGATGTGCTGGATGAGGGCTTGAGTATCCTTAAAAAGGTGTTGGAGAGCCTCGGTTAACGTTTTCTGTAACTCTTTTTCTCACACTGGCACATTTTAGACTCGCTTTTTGCCGCCAAACGTGGCAGATTAGTGTCGAACAAATATTTTTCACATCTTATGAGTGAAACAACATCTCCCAAATATAAGCGTATTCTGCTCAAATTGAGCGGCGAAGCCTTGCGTGCCCCCGGCAGCAAAGACAATATCTCTCCCGAAATCGTAGCCCGCATTGCTCGTGAAATTGCGGAGGCTCAGATGCGTGGCAATCTTCAGATAGCCATTGTTGTGGGTGGCGGTAACATTTGGCGTGGTGCTAAGGCCAGCGTGCGTGGTATGGATCGCCCCACGGCTGACTACGTAGGTATGCTTGCTACGGTGATGAACGCTCTTTCCATTTGCTCTGCCGTGCAGGAGGCCGGTGTGCCTTGCCATGTGATGAGCGCCATCGAAATGAAGAACGTGGCAGAACCCTACGTGCGCAACATTGCTCGCGAGGATTTGCGTGCCGGTCAGGTTGTGGTATTTGCTGCCGGTACGGGTAATCCGTTCTTCAGCACCGATACCGCCGCTGCTCTCCGTGCCTGTGAAATCAATGCCGAGGTGGTGATGAAGGCTACCTCCGTTGATGGTGTATACACGGCCGACCCCAAGCAAGACCCCACCGCTACACGCTTTGATACGATTTCTTACGAAGAGTGCATCAGCCGCGAGCTCAAGGTGATGGATCAGACCGCCTTTACTCTGTGTAAGGATAACCACAAGCCCATTATGGTGTTTGATATGCACCAGCCCGGTAACATTACCCGCGCGCTGCTCGGTGAGCAAATCGGTACCATTATCGGTGAATAATTTTTCAACACTTAAACATTATATATAAACATGGACGAAGAAACACTCCTGCTCGAAACCGAAACCTCTATGGAGGAGGCTGTAGAGCGCATGATGGCTGACTTTGCCGGTGTTCGTACCGGTAAGGCATCTCCCTCCCTCGTAGACAATATGGACATTTTCGTGGCTTCTTACGGCACGAGCATGAAGTTGAAGAGCATTGCCGTGGTTTCCACACCGGATGCTCGCTCCATTCTCATTCAGCCGTTTGACCCCAGCACGCTCAATGATATTAAGAAGGCTATTGCTGAGAGCAAGCTCAATCTTAACCCCGTGATTGATGCTCGCTCCGTTCGTCTTCCCATCCCTGAGCTTTCCGGTGAGCGTCGTAAGGAGCTTTGCAAGTATGTGAAGGGCCTTTCCGAGGATACCCGCGTGCGCATCCGTGGTGTCCGTAAGTCCGGTATGGACGGTATCAAGAAGCTGAAGGCTGACAATATTCTCACGGAGGACGGCGTACGCCAGGCTGAAGAGAAGGTGCAGAAGCTTACCGACAAGTACGTTAAGAAGGTGGACGAGCTTGTTGTAGCCAAGGAAAAAGAAATCATGACGGTTTAATGCCGCCACACCCCATCATTTCAAAAGATTATGAGCAACACGACCAACGTTCTTGCACAGGGTATCGAGATTATCGGTTCCATCACGTTCCAGAATGATATGCACATTGACGGTAAGGTTGAGGGTGAAATCCTCTCCGAGTCCGGCAAGGTGACTATCGGTGAATTGGCCGACATTAAGGGCAACATCCGCGCCGGTGAGGTGCATGTGTATGGCCGCGTGGACGGTAATGTGGACAGCACCCGCTGCCACCTCAATGACCACGCAGTTGTGAATGGCGACATCACCACCAATGTTCTTTCCATGGTGGAAGGGGCCCGTCTTTCCGGCCGTGCCGAAATCGGTTAAAAGATACGCTTTTATTTTATCAAACGGTGTTACTTCTCTGCGGTAACACCGTTTCTTTTTTGATATAACGAGATGCCGTTATTTATGTTTCTTTTATCGGCAGGGTGAGCAGCAACTCCTGAATGGCCGGCGCGCAGTTGTAACGTGCTGAGCTCAGTGCTGCCGGTGATATGCAGGCTCCGGCTTCTTTAAGCATGGGGATAATGGCTGTGGCATTCTCTACGGCGCGTCGGTATGCGGCGGAGTCTTGCTTTACTGCCTCAAAGTACCACTCCCATAAATCTACCATGTAGTTAACGGTGCAGCTTGCATCTGCGCCTGCTTTCAGCTGCTTGCGTATGAGGGGTAAGAGGGTGGAAGGCCCCGGTTGCAGGGGATTGGTGGCTTGAAGCACAAGCTTGTCCAATGCATTTTTCCCTTGAGCGTTTCTTTCCTCATTCATACCGTGAGTATATGATACCGCGGGATAAAATCAAGATGAAACTTCTTTTGAGATTTGCATATTTGCAAAAATATGTTAAACTGCTCTCGTACTTATTCTATACTGATGAAAAAACGTGTTATAGGCTTGATGCTGTCAGCGTTCTTTATGAGTGCTTGCACAATTGTAGATACGGGGAATGCCGTGGATAATTTGGGGCGCAAAATCCCCATTCAATCCGGTTGTGCTCATATCGGTAAGGAAAGTACGCGAGCCATGATGTATACCGCGATAGATGGTAAGCGTTATATTCAGCTGAATGTATATTACCTACCGGCCCGTGCCAAGTGGTTTCAGTGCTTTATGGTAGGTGGGTGCCCGGTTGAACTGTATCCCCGTTTTTATCATTCCGTGCCTAAGGGGAAGGCGGCAACGTATTATGCCGAAATTGAGGGTGATGCGCTTCCTTATACAGTGAAAGGCCTCTACAAGGGGGAGCAAATCAATCTGAAAGGAGCCTCTGCACGCATGATTCAGATACCGCAGTGGGAGAGACAACGCATGGTGACATCTCATTTGCCCGAGCAGCGCAATACCCTGAACACGGCAGTGCAGCCCTTGAGATGGGTTGCTGAGGTGGTGGACATTCCGCTTTCTATCATTGCGACCCCCGTGAACTGGCTTATCTTGCCCACGGGGCATTCCTTGTGGTCGCTGTGATAAAATAGGGCTGCTTTGAGCCTTGGATTGCGCTTTGTTTTTTATTCTGTCGGTTTTTGAACGTCAGCAATATATTCTTTGACGGCGCGTGTAATGTCTGCCGCAATATCGGCGCGAGGCTTGGCAAATCCGGGCACAAACCAAGGGAATCCGCCCACCAAGTCGTGGAATACGGCTACCTCACCATCACAGGTACCACGGCCGGCACCGATACCGATGGTGACAATGGGGCACGCTTTTGTAATCTCAGCGGCTACGCTGTGGCGAGTACATTCAATCACCACCGAGAAAGCTCCGGCTCGTACCACGGCCTCCATATCTCTCATCATGGCTGCGGCCTCTTCATCAGTCTTGCCATGCATGCGGTAGCCGCCTTCTTCTTTAACCTTTTGCGGGAGCAGTCCGATATGACCTTGCACGGGAATACCGGCCTGCACAATGGCGCGAATATGCTCTTCTTTCGCGGCACCACCCTCAAGTTTAACAGCATCTGCGCCGGTGGCCATGAGCGCACGGGCGGTTTGCAGGGCTTGCTCCGGGGTTTCGTAGGTGTGAATGGGCATATCGGCAATCACCAAAGCATTTTTAGCAGCCCGAACCACAGCTGCCGTGTGGTGTAACATGTGCTCCAGCGTAACGTGTGTGGTGTCGGGAAATCCCAGCATCATCATGCCCAGAGAGTCTCCTACAAGAATCATATCCACCCCGGCTTCATCTACCAAGCGGGCAGTGGGGTAATCATACGCAGTCAGTTCAGAAACAGGTGCTATACCTTTTTTGGCAAGTATCGCCTCAATTTTGCTGTTCATGGTTATAATTACAGGTCAAATGCTTGAACCGCCGGACCGGCGGGAAGGGCTGCCAGCATGGTGCTGACGGTTACGGTGTGACCGGGCAGGGTAAGCTGTGGGTCAATATCACACAGGGGGCGCAGCACGAACTCTCGCTCATGCGCCCGTGGATGCGGCAGGGTGAGGGTGGGGGATTGCTGTTGAAGCTCTCCGTACATAATGATGTCAATATCACATGTGCGGGGAGCTCCGTATATGCCGTTGCGCTCGCGCCCCAGCTCTTTTTCAATGCGCATGCAAAGCTCCAACACATCTTGCGGTGGCATGTTGGTATTGACTTCTACACAAGCGTTAAGATAGGCCGGTGCGCCCTCGGGGCAGCCCACCGGCTCTGTCTCGTACAGTTGAGATAATTTTAACCCTCCGAATACATCTGCCAAGTAATCACAGGCTGATTCAAGGGTAGCAAGCCTATCTCCCACGTTGGAACCGAGGGAGAAAATAACGCGTTGCGATTCTGTTGCGGCGCAGCTCATGGCTCAGTCTGCAAAGCCAAGCACATCCTGCATGTTGTACAGGCCTGCGGGCTTGTCTGCCAGCCAAAGTGCGGCACGCACGGCACCCGTAGAGAAAGTCATGCGGCTGGAGGCTTTGTGGGTAAGCTCTAAGCGCTCGCCATCTGTCGCGTACATGACGGTGTGATCCCCCACGACATCGCCACCTCGCATGGAGTGCATGCCGATTTGTGCTTGCGGGCGAGCCCCTACCAAGCCGTTGCGGCCATGCATAACATCTTTCTCATAATCCAAGCCTGTTTCCTCACACACAACCTCAGCCAGAGTGCGGGCGGTGCCGCTGGGGGCATCGAGCTTGTGGTGGTGGTGCATCTCAATAATCTCAATATCGTAATCTTTGAGAATGGCCGTAGCTTTGCGGGTAAGCCAGAACAGCGTGTTAACGCCTACGGAATAGTTGGAGGCGAAGACGATGGGAATGCTCTTGGCTGCCTCGGTGATGGCTGCTTTTTCTTCTGCCGTGTGGCCGGTGGTGCCGATGACGAGGGGCTTGCCCTGTGCTACGGCGGTAGCCAGTAGCTCTGTGGTAAAGCCGTGGAATGAGAAATCAATGGTAATCTCTGCTTCCTGCATGGCTGCGGCAATATCTTGCCCCACATCATGCGTGGCTGCAATCTCTGCCTCAGGGTTCAGCTCAATAGCTTGTTTGACGGCTTGACCCATGCGGCCGGAAATACCGGTTACGAGAATTTTCATGGTGTATTACAGAAGGTTGTAGTTCTTGAGGAGCTTGGCAAGGGTTTCATGCTTCTCTTCTGCCAACGGGGTGAGCGGCAAACGAATCTCCCAGCTCATATCACCGCGCAGAGCCATGGCTGCTTTGATGGGCACGGGGTTGCCATCCAAGCTCATCAGTCCCTTCATCAGCGGATAATACTTTTTCTGCAGTTCAAGAGCCATGCGGCCATCTCCACCCAAAGCTGTATCTACCAAGTCTTTCATGATGGCAGGTGCTACGTTGGAGGTAACGGAGACCACACCTACGGCACCGCATGAGATAAAGGGAACGGTAAGGCCGTCATCGCCGCTGAGTACAGCAAACTTCTCGGGCAGAGCTGCTACCAGCTGGTTAACGCGCTCTACGCTGCCACCGGCTTCTTTGATGGCCACAATGTTGGGGCAATCGGCGGCAAGGCGGGCCACGGTGTCCACGGCGATTTCAATGCCGCTGCGGCCGGGAATGCTGTAAAGGAGAATCGGCAGTTTGGTGTTATCTGCTACGGCCTTGAAGTGGCGGTATACACCCTCTTGGCTGGGCTTGTTGTAGTAAGGACACACTTGCAGAGTGCCGTCAGCGCCCATGGCTTCGGCCTCTTGAGTCATGGCAATAGCCTCATCCGTGCTGTTGGAGCCCGTGCCGGCAATCACTTGGCAACGCCCGGCTGCGTATTCTATGGCCAGTCGAATCACCTCCATGTGCTCCTCATGACTGAGGGTGGGGGATTCGCCGGTGGTGCCCACGGGCACAATGCCATCTACTCCGCCGGCAATCTGCGCCTCTACCAGCGCCTTGAGTGCCTCTTTGTCAATTTTGTTATCTTTGAACGGGGTGACGATTGCGGTGTAAAGTCCTCTGTATTTCATAATCTCGCGGGTATTCTACCATAATCCACCGAAAAGTCACGCTTTTTTGGCGAGAAAGCTTGCTTTTCTTGTAAAAACGCAGAGATATCAAGCGTTGGGCAGCACGCTGCGCAATGCTAGCTCAAAGGCTCGGATAGTACTGGCAGGGTTGGCTATACCTTTGCCGGCAATGTTGAATGCCGTGCCGTGATCGGGGCTGACTCTGAGCCTCGGCAGGCCTATGGTTGCGTTGACGGCGTTGTCGAAGTCCAAGAGCTTAAGCGGGATGAGTGCTTGGTCATGATACGGTGCCACAACGCCATCGTATAATCCCTGCGCTGCGTCTCGGTATACGCAGTCGGGCACGCATGGCCCCTCAAAATGTGCGGTAGGTATCAATTTGCGCAACCGAGGCAATGCCGGTGCTATGATACGGGTTTCTTCATCGCCGAAAGCACCGTTTTCTCCGTTATGCGGGTTAAGGCCGGCCAGCGCAATGCGTGGAGTAGCGGTGCCGGTGCGTTGCAAAAATTGTGAGAGCAGGGTGGCTACACGTACCGTTTCTTCCGTAGTGAGCAATGCCGGTACCTCTGAAATGGCTTTATGGGTGGTACAAAGCACCACGGTAAGGTGTTTGCCGGTGAGGCACATGGCAAAATCTTTTACCCCCATTCTGTCTGCAAAAAACTCGGTTTGTCCGGGGTAGTTGAAGCCGATGCGGTGCAGGGCTTCCTTGCAAACAGGGGCTGTCACTACGGCATCTATCTCGCCGCTTTTCAATGCTGCTGCGGAGGCTTCCAGATGCTCCAGCGCTGCTTTTGCCGTATCTTGTGTGGGGCGCCCCGGGGTGCAGGCAATCGCAGAGCCTATAAGTCTGTACTCGACACCTTGCGGTACGTGTTTGAGCGCAGCTTGTATGACCTCCGGGCCTATGCCGGCTTGGTCTCCCAAGGTGTAACCGATGACCGGGGATTCAAAGCTCATGAGGCTGTTCAGTGATTGTTGGCTGGGGTTGTCTTAGGAAGTTGCGGTACGGGCGGACGGTATGAACGCTGCGTATTGATGTAATCGGAATTGTCTTGTTTTTGCCTGAAACTTAACTGCGAATTGATAGACGTATTATACACCACGGTTGCCACTACGGCAACGATGATGAGGATAAAGAGAACGATGCTCACGTACATTCGCATGTGGCCATTATACACTTGTTTTGCAGAAAATCAAGCCCCTTGCCGATGCTTGCTCTAAAATGAAAGGTTTATACTCTTAAATGCAATCTTGACACGGCGGGTGTTTGTGTTAGAATGCCATTACTTATGAAACTTCTCGCTTTTTTGATGATTTTTGCTTTTGTCGCGTCTACGCCTTTGGTAGAGGCTCAGTGGAGCAATGGTTCTAATACGGAACTTTCTCCTCAGGAGAAGAGAAAGAAGGCTAAGCAAGAGGCCAAAGTTGCGCGTAAAGAGGCTGCCCAGTACTACAAAGAATATATCGTGAAGAAGCGTAAGGCTCTCATATTATTTAAGAAAATTGAGGATGAACGCTCCAGAGATGGTTCCATCCGCAGTTTTAAAGTCGTATTTGAAGAGGAAGAATCAGAAGAAGAGACGATGGATAGTGGCCGAGTGATTGGCGGGGGTAATGGTTCTCCCGAAATAAGCGATGAAGCCAGAAAAAAAGCTATGGATGCCGAACGCAAAAAATACGAAAAACAAATCAAAAAAATTGATACTCAAATTGAGGCAGAAAAAACTCGTATTGAAGAGGCTGAGCTGATGACGGATGAATTGCAGGAGTTCATCAAGAAATCGTTGGAATAAAACGAAAGAGGCATTGCCTATTGTCAATTTTCCTTACAGCATCAAGCGCGTAGCTCGAATATGGGCTGCGCGCTTGATTGTGTCGTAATAGATTGTTGACGCATAGCCTTTGCTATGGTAGACTTACCCCGTACGTATGACGGAACAGACGGAAAATAAGATTCGCCGCATGAGCGATGTGCTGGCCAGCCAAGTGGCGGCCGGTGAGGTGGTGGAGCGTCCGTCCTCTGTCGTAAAAGAGTTGGTGGAGAATAGTATTGATGCCGGTGCCGATTTGGTGCGAGTAGAAGTGCGGCGCGGGGGCGTATCTCTTATCAAAGTAACGGATAATGGTGGTGGTATGAGCCGTGCAGATGCGGAGTTGTGCTTGGAGCGCCATGCTACCAGTAAGTTGCTCAGTTATGAGGACTTGTTTGATATCCAACAGCTGGGATTTCGCGGTGAAGCTTTGCCCAGTATTGCGTCCGTGGCTCAAGTGAAAATCACTACCCGCCGAGCAGAGGATGTGGAGGGTACTCTGATTTCTTGCCATGGTGGCGAGATGCAACCTGTTATGAATGCCGGCTGCGCTCCCGGTACGGAAATTGCTGTCAGCAATCTCTTTTTCAACACACCGGTGCGTCGTAAGTTCCTTAAAAGTGATGATACCGAGTTCGGCCATATCGAACACCAATTGCGCTTGCATGCGCTGGCTTTCCCGAATGTGCGTTTCGTGCTGGTAAAAGATGGTACGGTGGTTTTCGATGTGCCGGCGACCACAGATTTGCGACACCGTATTTCGGAGTTTGTGGGGAGAGATTTGGCGAGCTCGTTGTTGCGTATCAAGCCCACGAACGGGCCGGGAGTAAAAGTAAGCGGGTTTTTGATGCCTTTGTCGGAGGCTCGTCGCAATCGCCGCTTGCAATACGTGTTTCTCAATGGGCGCCCCATTGAAGACAAAATCGTGGCTCGTGCCGTGCGCGATGGCTACGGCGGTTTCCCCACCGGGTTGCACCCCGCGCTCTTCCTTTATTTGGAAGTAGACCCCGGTTTGGTGGACGTGAATGTTCATCCCGCCAAACGAGAGGTGCGCTTCCGCCGCCCTTCTGACCTTACCACGTGCATAATAGATGCCATAGCCGGTACACTCTCCGTGCATGCTCGAGGTGAAAAAGCCCCGGAGCCCTCGCCGGAGCCTTCTCCTCTGGTGCTGCGCCCTGTGTTGGAGCCTCAACAGCGCGAGCTGCAACTGCCGCCGCGTGAGCCACAACCTGCACCACAACCTCAACAGGAGCCGTTACCGCCTAAGCCGCAACCGCAACAGGTTTCGACGCCTGCCTTTAAGCCTCAGGTTGCGCCCCGGCCTCAACCTCAGCGTCCGTGTACACCCTCAACACCACAGCCTGTTCCTTGTAATAAGGAGGTGGTAAAATCTCAGCCGGAGTCTGCTTTACCTGCGCCTCAAACTCAGGAACCTCTTCCGGCAGAGGCGCTTCCATGCCGTCCGAAAGAGCAGGGGGATACCGTGCCGAACTTCCGTTTTATCGGAGTATTGGCAGACTCTTACCTCTTATTTGAAAATAAGGAGGGACTGGTGATGCTTTCCCCCAGAGCCGCGAGAGAGCGTATTATCTTTGAGCGTTTGCTCAATAGCAACCGCACCCCCATTCATTCCCAACGCCTCTTGGTCCCGGTTATGCTGGAGCTTGATCCCCGTGATATGGGGGTAGCGCTTGAGGTGCGGGAGCAATTGCAACAAGCGGGGTTCCTTATCTCGCCTTTCGGGCAGAAAACCTTGCGTGTGGAAGCCGTGCCCATGATGCTGAGCCTCCCTCGTGTGGAAGAGTTTATGATGGAGCTCATCCGCAGTTTTACCGCCGGTGAGACCCGATTCCGCAAATCTCGCAATCCCTTTGAACCTTATGCCTTGCGCATTGCCAAGCAATACGCGGTCAAAGAAGACATCCGCCCTTGGTTGCAAGCTCCTACACCCTTGCTTGCAGACCTGCTGCGTTGTGAAATCCCCTACTGCACCCCCTCCGGTAAGCCCACGCTTGTTCCGGTAACGCTTAATGAGATATCACGCAAGTTTCAATCGGCTTAATTTGTAAGTTTTCGCTGTTTTTTTCTTTTCCTGAAGCGTGCAATGTGTTACACTACTCCCGTATGGTAGATGAAGAGCTTTCAATCGGTGTGGACATGGGCGGCACGTCCATTAAGTTTGCAGTGGTGCAGGGTACGGAGATTGTACACAAGGCTGAGCCCATGCAGACAACGGATTATCCCTCCCCGGATTGTATTGTGGAGGAAATCGGGCACCGTTTGCGAGCCATTATGGAAAAATACCCGAGCGTTAAGGCGGTGGGCATGGGCTTGCCGGGCTTTGTTGACCATAAGGCCGGTGTGGTGGACTCCCTTACCAATGTGCCGGGCTGGTATGATATCCATATCCGCGATATTCTGAGTGATGCCACGGGTTTGCCGGCTGCGGTGGATAATGATGCCAACTGTATGGCCTATGCTGAGTGGAAATTGGGTGCCGGGCGCGGTATGAGTGATTTGGTGTGCTTGACTCTGGGTACCGGTATCGGCTCCGGCGTGATTGCCGGGGGGCATTTTGTGCGTGGCCATTTAAGTGCTGCCGGTGAGCTTGGTCAGATGAGTATTGATTACCGAGGCCGTATCGGCTATTATGGTAACCAAGGTGCCATAGAAGATTACATTGGCCACCGAGAAATTACGGCAGAGGCTCAGGCTGCTTATGCGGCAGCCGGGCAGCCCAAAGCTCTTTCCGAGTGTGGTCCGTTGGAAATTGAATTGGCCGCCAAAGCCGGAGACCCCGTGGCACTGGCTCTGTGGGATGATATAGGGCGCAAGCTGGCCACCTGCCTGATGAACTGCCATTATATTTTGAACCCTGAGGCGTTCATTATCGGTGGTGGCGTGGCTAAGGCCGGTGATGTTTTGTTCGGCCCGGTACGCCGGTATCTGAAAGCTCAGCTGTATCCGCCTCATTATGCCAAAATTAAGATTTTGCCGGCTATGTTCAGTAATGATGCCGGTATTATCGGTGCAGCAAGGTTGGCTCTTAATACCGCTAATAACGAGGAATAAATGGTTTTGGAATTGAGCAAGGCTGAGCAACGGCTCTGCGAGCGGCTGAGGCTGAGTGCCGAGGCGGCCGCGCGGCTTGTGCAGGCTATGCGCGCCGGTGCTTCCTCACGCTCCGCCGTTGTGCTCAGTCCTAAAGCTCCCCGTGATTATGTGCCCCCCTTCGCCTGTGTAGACACCTCGGCATGGGGGTGGCTGCCCCCGTGTGTGTATGTGCCGTGTGAGGGGGAACGCCCTACGGCGCACCCGGATTATGCGGCGGGGTTGTATTATTCTCTTGATTTATCCTCGTGCTGGGAATCTGCCGCACTGGAGGTAGTGCCCCCGCCTGCAAGTAGCTTGGATTTGTGCGCCGCTCCCGGTGGCAAAACCATGCTGATGGCTGCCCGCTACTTGCCGCAGCATCACACGGCTAATGAGGTAAATGCTGCACGCCGAGGTATTTTGCGCCAAAATGTGGAGCAGTGCGGATTGCCGAATACCGAGGTGAGTGGCCTGCGCCCCGATCAGTGGGCGACAGAGGACAAACTTTTTGACCTGTTACTGGTGGATGCCCCTTGCAGCGGACAGTCTTTGCTGTGTAAGGGAATCAAAAATCCCGGTTGCCTCGGGGCTCAGATGGTGAACGGCAATGCCAAACGCCAAAAGGGTATTATGCTTGCCGCCGTGCAATGTGTGGCTGATGGGGGGCATATTTTGTACTCCACCTGCACGTATGACCCCGATGAGAATGAAAAAGTCATTTCTTACATATTGCGCCGTGTGCCCGGTTGGCATGCTGTTGAGGTGCCGGCTCTGGCTGCATTCCGCAGTACTTTATCAGATTTCCCCTGCTATCGGCTTTTGCCGGAGCATGGATTTGGGGCAGGTGGCTTCTGTTGCCTGCTGAAAAAAACAAACAATAACCAATAAAACAATCAACATAGAGTATGAAAAAACTCCTCCCGTTCATGATGGCCGCTTTGGCTCCTTCACTGTTTGCTTCTCCCATGCCTGAAAAGGCTGAGCTGTTGGCAACGAATACTGTGATTGCTCGTTTTGACGGTTTGACGGACATTCCCTGCCGCTTCATGACGGCTGATTGCCCCGACAAATGCGACCACGCCACCAAGGTGGCTAATTTCACTGTTTTGGTGAATGAGAATTATGCCAAGCCCGGCAAGTATGGTGATGATAAAGCAGAGGTTGGTTCCGTGGTGATGGTGGATGTGAAAAAGCCCACTCCCGGTCAGGATGATAACAAGGTATTTGCTTTGGTAGACACCCTGCAACCCGGTGATACCGTGTGCCTTACCCAGGACCACTATTATGTAGATACAGAGAGTGCTGCATATCCCGTGCGCCCCGTTACCAAGATTGAGAAAGTAGAGAAACCTGCGGCTGCTCCTGAGGTGCCCGCAGCAGTGCCTGCTACTCCGATTCAGCCCCGTATGATGATGCCCGGCCGCCGTGCACGTCGCTAATTATACCGGTGTTTTAATGCTTTTAGGCTGCTCTGCACTTGTGGCAGAGCAGCCTGTTGCTGCGCCTGCGCAGCATTTGTACCCTCAGCGCCCTTTACAGACAGAGCCTGCTGAACTTGCGCTGGTGTTTATAGGTGGTTTCGGTGATGAAATCAGCGGTATAATAGAATACATGGCTCGGTATTTGCCGCCGTTGGCAGATAAGGAGGCGCGTGCCTATTATCACTGGAACGGCGGCGTTATTGCTGATGCAACCTTGGGGTATAAGGCCATTGCTGATTCCATTACGGCGTTTAGGCAGCGTAACCCTCGCGCCGATGTTGTACTCATAGGGCACAGTATGGGAGCTGCCACCGCGCTGAAAACAGCAGAGCTCTTGGCTCCTGCCACTGCGGGGCAAGGGCGCATATTGCTGGTTACCCTTGACCCCGCAGACCGCGTTGTTCAGCCCATTCGCCCTGCTGCTGTTGACTGGTGGGGCAATGCCTATGTGGTTAATTCTCAATCCGACCATGATTTTATTGCTGCATGGGGTGGACGCTGGAACCATTGTGACCAAGCCGACTCAAACACGCGTTTTAATGGGCTGCGTACAGATGAGTTTGGCTATGAGTTTATTCATGACAATGCCCTGTCTCTTTTTCTGAGTCGTCATGGCTCTATCAGTAAGTCTCTATATGAGCTGATACAGCAGCATTTGCAACCCGAAAAGTGATTTAGGTGTGCTTGAACACCGTTGCTTCTTTTTCATCGGTATGAACACCGGGGCGGTGCTTGCTCAGAAATTCCATACCCCGCTCCATATCTTTCAGCAGCAGGTCTGCCATGTCCATGGTGACGCCGCGGCGTACCATAACGCGCATGACCACAATGTCCTGAACATTGGCCGGTAGGCTGAATGCCGGTACTTGCCAACCACGGGTGCGTAAGCGGTCTGAAAGCTCGTAGAGGTTGTATCCCGGGTCGTAGCCTTTTTTCATGTAGAAACACACGGCCGGTATATCCGTCTGCGGATTGCCGGTGGCAATGAACTCAAACTTACCCAGTTTGGCAATCTTTTTGTGCAAATAGGCGGCTACATCGTAGGCGGCTTGGTGCACTCTCTTGTATCCTTCTTTACCCAAATGCACAAAAGTGTAGTACTGCGAGATGACTTGACCTGCCGGGCGTGAGAAATTGAGGGCAATGGTGGGTATGCTGCCGCCTAAGTAATTGACGGCAAATGCCAATTCTGAGGGCATGTCGGCAACACTGCGCCAGATAACCCAACCACACCCTACCGGTGCCAAGCCATATTTATGACCACTTGAGCTGATGGATTTGATGCGTGGCAGGCGGAAGTCGAATCGAATCTCCGGGGCCAGGAACGGGGCCAAGAATCCGCCACTGGCACCATCTACGTGCACATCTACATCCGGGCCACCACCGGCAGCCAGTTTATCAAGTGCTTGGCAAATAGGCTCGGGGAATTCGTATTGTCCCGTGTAGGTAACGCCGAAAGTGGGTACCACGCAAATCGTGTTTTCATCTACACGCTTGAGCATTTCTTCTACATTCATGCAGAAACTATCGGGGCTCATGGGCACCTCTCTGATTTCTACATCCCAATAGCGGCAGAACTTGTGCCAGCAAATTTGTACGGGGCCGCATACCAAGTTCGGTTTATCCGTCGGTTTACCTTCTTTTTTGCGACGCGCACGCCAGCGGTGCAGGGCGGCCATGCCTCCCAGCATGCAAGCTTCGCTTGAGCCGATGGTGGAGCAGCCAATGACATCGTTCAGGTCGGGG
The DNA here is from genome assembly GCA_017549485.1 of Akkermansia sp. Taxonomy (GTDB): domain Bacteria; phylum Verrucomicrobiota; class Verrucomicrobiia; order Verrucomicrobiales; family Akkermansiaceae; genus Akkermansia. Next base: position 24,015 of record JAFYUT010000005.1, on the reverse strand, counting down.
GCATTCCAAAGGTCGGCAATCATACGTACGCAACGCTGTTCAATTTCAGCGCATTGCGGATATTCATCCTTATCTATCATGTTTTTGCTGATGCTAAAGTCCATAAGCTTGTGCACCTGCGGGTCATCCCATGTTTGACAGAACGTGGCCAGATTTTGGCGGGCATTGCCATCCAGCATTAATTCATCTCGTATCAGTTGAAAACATTCTTCGGCATGCATGGCTCCTTTAGGGAACTGCTTGCTTGGCAATGGTTTGGCAACATCGCTTGAGCCGAATATGCTGATGTTATCTTTATCGATGGAGCTTTTCATATATGAATGATGACACCGCTTTGCGCATTTTTTTTCAAAAACAGGCATGGCTTTTTTTTTGCTTGTTTGACGCGGCGTGGTTGCTTTGTTATAATGCAGGCACGCGGTATGAGTGTTCGGATTTTGGCAGATTTAGATGATGCGCATTTTGAGCAAATGGCGCAATTGGAGCGTTTGTATTATGGGGAGGAGTTTATTACGCCGCCGCAAGAGGCTTATAGCTGGTATGTGCGTTTTCCGTACACCGTGGTTGCAGCGGCAGATGCCGGCAAGGTGGTAGGTTTTGTTAACTTATTCCCGGTGAAGCAAGAGATATACGATGCTTTGAGGGCAGGGCAGTTTAATGACCATTTTCTTACCTTAGATGGGGTGGAGGATATATACGCCGCCCCCGGCTCGCCCTTGCCTATGTTTTTGTGCTGTATTGTGGTGGAACCTGCATACAGGGCGCAAGGGCTTACGCGTCTTTTGTTACAACAGGCTGTGGCTCAATATACCCCGGTGCGCCACCGTTGCACGGAGGTGGTGACGGATAATGTTACCGCCGCCGGCGAGCGTTTTTCTCGCCGTTATGGGTTCCGTTGGCTGTGCCAATCGGACCACGATTCTGCTGTATACGCTCAAACGTGGCAAGATTTTGAGCAAGCTGTGTTATCTCCCGTTTAGGTGGGGGCTTAGTCAAAAAATTGAGCATAGAGAAATTTTTTAGAAAAAAAGTTGCGGATTTTCATGTAGAATGCATTAATATAGATGAAGATGAAAACGTTTGTTGCTCTAATGTTATTATTGTCGCCGCTGCAAGCAATTGTTGCGGCAGAGGAGGCTATGCCGGTGAGTGTTGCCCGGGAGGAGGTCTCAACCGCTGAGATGTTACAGGACGTGATGGCTTTTTATGAGGCGTTGCCGAATTATTCGTTCCCCGGGCGTGCTGTGCAACCGGGGGAGGAGCCATTGTTGGACGAACTGAAAGAGGTCGCTGCTCGTATTCGTCCCATGGTGGTACGCATGCGAGCGTTGCCTGCGGCGCGGGTGAAGGAAGCTTGTTTGTTGGCGCACCGTATTTTGTGCCAGGAGCAATATTTGTATGGTGTGTATCTGGGAGAATGGGAGTGGGAGCTCGAGGCCCCGGATAATGTTGGATTGGATGCCGTGGCGATTCTTTTTGATGAAGTCTTGCAGTTGACGGGGAGTCAAGAGCAGATAACGCCGCAGGCACTTGCCGTATTGCAGGAGTTTGTGGAGGCGTGTGGCGGGGAGGAAACCATGCGGCATGTGATGGCGTGGCAGAAAGAGGCTGTTGCCGATGCCGGCCCGGAGTGTAAACAAGATAGCTTGGCTGCGCTTGCGTTTTTTAAGGGGTTTTGTGCCGCTGTTTCTACGGAAAATGAGGCTCAGAGCCTGTTGTTATTAGCGCGTTTGCGCGGAGACTTGCAGCAATTGTGCAGAGACAATCCAAATGAGTTACTGCGCGTTAATGCCCTTGTGCCGACCTTTCGCGCAGCCTTGATTGACCTGTGGGAAACAGATTATGTTCCCCCCAAACCCTACCCCAATCCTGTGATGCCCCTTACTTGCAGAACCGAGGCCCGCATGCAAGCCCTTCAGCCTTTTTTTGAGCAGTTACCGGCTTTGAGTACCTTGGCACTGAAAACCGCCGAATGGCAGGAGGTACGCCCGGCGGCACCGCAGCCGGATTACCATGCCGCTACAGAGTATGGGGAGGTTTTGGGTATAGAGGTGTTTTTGCAACAGAATGCACCGCCGCGTCTGGTGTTGGACGGATGTCAGGAGATTTCCTTAGACGAGCTGCGCGCCTACGAATTGGAAGAAGTGGATGATTGGGATTTTTTTGTGCGTTTTGTGTTGGAGAAGTACGAGGATATAGCCTCGCCCGAGGTGCAGGACTTGATGCGCTTTTGTGAGGAGTGCGGGGTAAGCAACTTTTTGCTTGCCGTGCGCCCTAAAAATCCTTTGGCAACGGATGCTTTAGGTAAGCCTCTCTATTTTGTGGATGTGGTGTGCCGATTGTCGCACCCGCAGGCTTTGCAGACCTGGGTAGAGTTTTACGCCGCCGAGGCTGCGGATTTGGTAGATGCTACCCACCCGGGGTATAGCCCGTTGATACGTGTTAAAACAGTAGCGCGAGACGAGGTTTTGGAGTATCGCTCCCAAAATGTGTCGCCGAGTGTGTTGACGGTAGATGAGCCGTGGTCTCCCGATGGGGAATACTTGCTGTTGCCGGTGGGGTTGCATGCCGGGTTTTTGTTGGTGCGTGTGGATGATTTGGATAAACCGGATTTTGATTGGAGCCAAGCTACCCCGGTGAATGCCCGCGCAGAGTGGCAGTCTGCCCCGCTTTATACGTCCCCACGTTGGGAGATTGATGACGATGAGGAGGAGGAAGCTTCCGGGTTGAAAATCCGCTTTGGTACCGGGTTATCGGGAGAATCCAAATGGCATTGTTATGATGTGGCAACCGGAACCATGAGTACAGAAGTAGTTCGCGCTACGGGAAAATGAAAAAATGGCGTGTGTGTCGGTTGATTTGTTGATGATATTGTGTTATGATACGAAACATGAAAACGCAGCTCATGTTATGTGCTTTGGCGGCGGGGCTTTGTGGTAACGCTGCAGAGCCGGAGTTCGAATGGGATGCCTCGGACTTAAAGTTAAGTCAATCTGCGGAATCGCAAGCAGCCACCCCTATGGAGGCGCATTTGCAGGATGTTCAGGCGGTGTATCGTGAATTGGCGAGAGTTCATGCTGTTTATTGGGCTCAAGAGAATGCCCCCTCTAACAAAGCTGCCTGTGTAGATGTAGTGAAAGCCGTAACGGAGAGCTTGCGCCCGGTATGCGCGCGTTTGCGAGCCTTGCCTGCAACAGAATTGCGGCAGTTGGTTTTGTTGGCCGATGCTATTGCCTGGCAGAGCGATTGGGTGAAATATTCTTATATGGTAGAGCATAACGGGGATGCTGTGCTGCAATCCTCCCTCTGTGGGTTGGAGCTTGTGGCAGAGTTGAGCGATTTTATCGTTGAGGCGTTGCAACATCCGCAGTTAAGTGCAGAGGAAGAGTCGGCTTTGCGTGAACTGTTGACCCTGTTCGGGGGCGATGCTTATTTGCCTGTGCCTCGCCGCTTGTTGGACTACCGCTTGGCCAAGGATTACAAAACCGCTTATCTCTTTTTCGAAGAGTTTTATGATGTGTGCTTGTCGGAAGATGCTGCGGCTTGTGTGGAGAAACTCAAGGAATTGGAGTCGTGGCTCGATTACCTCTTGCAGGGGGGGGAGGCGGACCGCTTGCGTGTGGCTGCATTGGCCTGTGCCTATCGGCAAGCCGTATCTGCACAAAAATTGCCCCGGCCTGTGTATCTAACCGCTGAAGAAAAAGATATGACTGTGTTAGAAATAGAACGCAAGGAAGCCCTGGAGGCGTTCTTTAATAAATTGCCCGAGCTGAAAGGCTTTTTTATGTGGGGCGTCCGTTGCCGAATGTAAAAACGCGGAAGAATAGCCCCTTTTTTCTCTTTGATTGTGCATACTTTGCGCTTTTCAAACGGGGGAAATTATGCTAGGCTGTGGGCATGGCAGCAAGTTTTGCAATTATTTCTCTGGGCTGTGCCAAGAATCTGGTGGATTCCGAGGTCATGGCAGACCGTCTTTTGAATGCCGGCTTTACCAAGGTGGAGCCCGAGCAGGCGGATGCCCTTATTATTAATACATGTGCATTCATTGACCCTGCCAAACAGGAAGCCATTGATACCATCTTTGCTGCCACCCGCGCCCGAGAGGCCGGCGAAGCCCCTGCTGCTCAAAAGATTTTGGTGGCGGGTTGTTTGTCCCAGCGTTATGCAACGGATTTAGTGAAACTCATGCCGGAGGTAGATTGCTTTATCGGTGTGGATAAGGTGCTTGAGGTTGCAGATATTACCCATGCTTGCCTGGCCGGTACGGCAGAGAAGGTGTACAGCACCAAGGTTTCAAAATTGATGCCTGATTTCGGTGATACGCGTTACCGCCTTACGGGCAATCATTTTGCCTATGTAAAAATTGCAGAGGGCTGCAACCACGCTTGCGCTTATTGTGTGATACCGCGTATTCGCGGCGGTCACCGCAGCCGCCCGCAAAGCAGTATTATGCGAGAGGTGCGCGCCTTGGTGGAGGCCGGGGTGAAAGAAATCAACCTTATTGCCCAAGATACCACCTATTACGGTATGGATAAGTGGGAGGGAGGGGCCACCAAGACCAGCGGTGTAGACTCCGCCAAGGGGGAATCCCTGGCCACGCTGTTGAGAGAAATTAACGCCCTGCCGGGTGAGTTCTGGGTGCGCGTGTTGTATACCCACCCCGCCCATTGGAGCCAAGAGCTCATAGATGTGTTTGCTACCTGCGATAAGGTGGTGAAGTATGTGGATATCCCCTTGCAGCATATTTCTGCTCATATTCTTGAGGAGCAACGCCGTAAGACGGATGGTGACTACATCCGTAAACTCATCCGCGACCTCCGTGCTGCCGTGCCCGGTATCGGTCTGCGTACCACTTTCATCAGTGGTTTGCCCGGTGAAAATGAGGACGACCACGCCGAGCTGCGAGACTTTATCCGCGAGTTCCGTTTTGAGCGTGCCGGTGTATTCCCCTATTCTAAGGAAGAGGGGTCTTTGGCCGCCAAGATGAAGAACCAAGTGCACCATGCCACCCGCAAACGCCGTGCCAATGAGTTATCCATGATTTTGGCCGGTATTGCAGATGAAATCGGGCAAGAATGCGTGGGCCAAACCATCCGCGTGTTGGTGGATGCCCCCGGTATTGCCCGCGGCCCGTGGGATGCGCCGGATGTTGACGGAACCATTCACGTAGACCCCACTTTGCCCGTCGGCGAGTTTGCCGATGTGCTCATAACCGATTCTATTGCCTACGAGCTCTTTGCAGAAGGAGCCGTTGATATGCCTGAGGAAGAAGAGTAAGGCCGTATTGCCGTAAGCTGCGTGTTCTCATGAAACTCAAATTCTTTGCTATAGGCATATCTATCTTTTTGCTCAATTCTTGTTATGTAAACTCCTTGCGCTGTGTGGAACACGGCTTGGTTAATGAATCTGTGCGCATTTCTGAGCAAGACACATGCTACCGTCAATCCGGAAAAAATTATGTAAAGGGGCAACGCGTTCAGAGCCGTAATGTGCGCGATACTGCGTACGCGAGCATGCGTGAAGTGATTGTAGGCCCGGGTAAATGGTATGAGCGTGTGATTCCCGGTTCTGAGGGGGAGGTTGTATACCGTGAAGTTGTTGAAAATGATTATACCGTAAGGTATGCAGAGGGGAGTAACTGGCAAGTATTGTCTCACGCCCCTACCGTTAAACGAAAACTGCGATTCCCCGTATCAGAGTTTGATACAACGGAGTGTTGTAATCTTTCATGGCGAGCCTTGTATGCATTTCCCGCAGCTCTTGTATGTGGCGTTGTAGAGCTTCCTTTTAATTTGGTAAGCGTGCTGAAATCTACAGCGTTCGGTGGGTAACCCCAGCTGCGTGAAGCTGTTCGGCAAAATTATTTGGAGATAACGGCATATCCCGCATCATCCGGTTTAACTTGTATTCTACCGAACCAGGGGAGAACGTAGGCATCTATGCTCAATGCTCCATCATATAAAGAATCCGTATCGACGTAGAGCGTTTCTCCGGCGGCTTTGGGAATATAGATACGGAATTGATTGGGGGAAGTTTCCTGAACTCTACCAATTTCACAGGGGCATACTTTACCATCAATGCATGTCAGGTGAATATCCGTACAGAAAAGGCGTGTTGTGGTGTAAATAAAAGCAGAAAACAGTATTACCGTTATCACCAAGATGCTTATTTTGATTTGTTTCATAAAAGAATTGGCTTGCTTTGACCTGCTTTATATCAAACCGATAAAGAAAATTCAAGACCTAATCAGCTCAATAGTTGGTAGTTTGGTGTCTTTTGTATTGCAATCTCGGGCGTTGCGGGGTAGAATATGGGCGTCATGAGTAAAGCCAAATCTGAATTGCTTGAGATCTTGCTGGCAAAGTCCATCAAGACCGGTCATTTTATTCTTGCCTCCGGTAAGGAGAGCGACTTGTACTGCGACTGCCGTGTAACGGCTTTGGATGCCCGTGGTGCCAACCTCATCGGTGAGGTAGGCTGGCAGCTGGTGCAAGAGGAGATTCTGCCCAAATTCCCTGAGGCTACCGCTATTGGCGGTATGACCATGGGGGCAGACCCCATCTCCCTTGCCATCGGTATGTACTCTGCCTCTGCTGAGAAGCCCCTGTGCGTCTTCACCGTGCGCAAAGAGGCCAAGGACCACGGCCGTGGCAAGCGCATTGAGGGTAACTTCTCTGCCGGGCAGCAGGTGATTGTGGTGGACGATGTTATCACCACGGGCGGCTCTACCCTTAAAGCCATTGATGCCATTGAGGCAGAGGGTGGCAAGGTTGTAGCAGCCTTGGTGCTGGTAGACCGCCAAGAGGGCGGACGCGAGGCTATTGAAAGCCGTGGCATCCCCGTGTTCCCCATGTTCACACGCGCCAGTATTTTCGGCGATAAATAATGGATTTTGAGATGCTTCCCGTCATTGTAGGTATAGAGGGGCCTGTGCTCACTGCTCGTGAGCGAGAGCTTTTTACTCGCCTGCAACCGGCGGGCTTCATCTTATTTTCTCGCAATATCACGGATTATGAATTAGTTCGTGAGCTGACGGACGAGCTGCGCGCCCTCACCTCGGGGCCGGATGAGCCTATCATCGCCATCGACCAAGAGGGCGGGCGCGTAGTTCGCACAGATGATATTTTTGTGCAGCACCCATCTGCTGCCGAGCTTTGCGCCACGCAAGACGACACGCTTATTACCCGCGCGGCTTATTACAATGCCCAATGCCTGCATACGCTGGGCATTAATACCAATTTTGCGCCTGTATTGGATATAGGCTCTGCCCGTGCCAATGCGCTGCCCAGCCGATGCTGGGGGGCAGATTCTCAGGCTGTAACCTCTTGGGCGGGTATTTGGAACCGCGCCCACGTGCGTGCAGGTATGGCAACATGCGGCAAACATTTTCCCGGTATGGGCGGTGCAGAGTGTGACCCTCACTTTGACCTCCCTGTGCTGCATGGTACCAAAGATGCGTTTTTGGCTGATGCAAGCATTCCTTTTCATGCTTTGATGCCTGAGCTGCCGTCCATGATGATTGCTCATGTGCTTATCCCTGAAATTGATGCGGAGTTGCCCACCTCTCTTTCTCCAGCATTGGTGCGGGATTTCCTGCGTACGCAACTGGGCTACAATGGCATTATATTTACGGATGATCTGTGCATGGGGGCCATTGCCAAGCAATACACACCAGCGCAATCCGTAGCCCTTGCCTTGCGTGCTGGGTGTGACCTCCCCTTGGTGTGCCACAATGCTTGTGAGCATCTGGAATCCATTGCAGAGGCTATCACACAGCTGCCCGAGGATATTTTGGAGGAAGTAGAACGCCGTGTTAATGCGTTCCGTTTCCCCTTATCGGCACGTCCCCCCATGACGTTCATTGAGTGGCATGATTATTTGGCCGACAACCGCGCCTTTAATGCTGAAGTGCCCTCTCTCGATACCCCCGCTCCCGGGTCCCCTGTGCAGGATTATTGAGCGGTAAAAAACGCGCCCTCCCGGCGCAAAAATTAATATCCAACACTATGAAAAAGTTATTGTTTGTATTGGTGCCGCTATGCGGTATGGTAGGCGGAGCGGATGACGTCTCCGGTAACGATTTTACACTCGAATGTCTGCACCCCCAATCAGAGGCAAAAGCAGATATATTGTTTACACTGAACCTCTTTTTGTTAAAGTTATACGGGCAGACAATAGAGGAGGTGGAGACTGCACTCCATTACAATGGGTATGTTATTGCCCCTGAGGATTCTGAGGTGCATATGTGTGTGGCTCGAGAAATTATCCTGCCCGACGACATGCAACGCTATGCCGTTGTTATTTCCCCGGCAAAGGCTTGTGAGTTTTATATTCTCTATTACCGGTGGGATGGCAAAGTACACCGTTTGGATAGTCACGCGGTTTACTCATATCACCATGTCCCCCAAGCGGGGCCTTTGCCATAACCGGGCACCATTGTTATCAGAGAGACAAGGCTTCAGTCCCGCTTTATTCGGGGGACTGAAGCCTTGTGTTTTAACTGCAAGTGACAGTATGCGCCATTAACACTCTACCACCGTGTTCAAATGCGCCACATGAATCTCGCCGTTCTTGTGCAGGGGGAGAAGGGCGGCTTTGAGTGCAGCGGTGCATTCTTTTTCGCCGTGTACCAAATATACCTTGCTCTTTTTACCGCCGGTACGCCCGAAGTAGTTGATGAGCTCGCCGTGGTCAGCATGCCCTGAGAAGGAGTCCAAGCTGATGACTTTGGCTCGCACGGGGTAGAGGTCGCCCAGAATACGCACCTCCAGCGCGCCGTCCATAATGCGCCTGCCCAGCGTGTTGGCTGCGCAATAGCCCACAAAAAGCACGGAGTTGTTATCTCTGCTGATACCGTTTTTGAGGTGGTGCAGAATACGCCCCGCTTCGCACATGCCCGAGGCAGAGATGATGATGGCTTTCTCCCTCATGTTGTTGAGCCGTTGAGACTCGCTCACCGTGCGTACCATGTGCAGTTGTTCAAAGCCGAAGGGGTCTCTCTCATTGAACAGGAAATCATACACCTCCTTATTAAAGCATTCGGGGTGAATGCGGAAAATCTCCGTTGCACTTACCGCCATGGGGCTATCCACATATACGGGGTAATTGGGCATTTTGCCGTCTCGGTAGGCGCGGTTCAGCAGGTAGAGCAACTGCTGCGTGCGTTCTACGGCAAAGGCGGGTATATATACGTTGCCCCCTCGTTTCATGGCTGCTTTGATGGTGGCAATAAAGGTATCATCTGCACGCGTGCCGGATTCATGGAATCTGCCGCCATAGGTGCTTTCCATCAGCATGATATCCACGCCTTCCACCGGTTCGGGGTCTCGCAGCAGCTCATTGTTGCCGCGGCCTATATCGCCGGAGAAGAGCAAACGCTTGTGTTGCCCGTCTTCTTCATCGTCAATATCCAGTACCACCTGTGCTGCGCCCAGAATATGCCCGGCATCGTAGAACGTAAGCGTAACACCCGGTGCAATGGGCAGGGGCATGTGGTAGCCAATGGTCAGGAATCTGCGCATGCAGGCCTCGGCGTCTTGCTCGGTGTATATCACCTCTGCCACACTGCCGCTGCCGCCTTTGCGGGCATCCATTTTATTGAGGAACTTGACATCGCTTGCCTGAATACGGGCTGCATCTGCCAGCATGACCGAGCACAGGTCTCGGGTGCCGTATGTGGTGTAGATAAAGCCGTTGAATCCCTTTTTGACCAAATTGGGCAGGTTGCCGGAGTGGTCTATGTGGGCGTGAGAAAGGATAACGCAATGCACGCTTTTGGGGTCAAAATAAGGGAAATCGCGGTTAATGCGTAATTGGTCATCACGATGCCCTTGATACATACCGCAGTCAAGCAGTATGCGTTTGCCGTTTACTTCCAGCAAGTGCTGGGAGCCGGTAGTGGTTTGAGCTGCTCCGCAAAAATGAATTTTCATTAACCTTATAATAACTCGCTTTCCAACTGTTTTCAAGTTGAAAATGCCATCCGCCGTAATTAACACAAAAAAGCCCGCAACCGAATTGGCTGCGGGCATGAAAAAGGAGCTGAATCCGGAATCAGGGTTGCTGGTTCAGGAGCTGCTGGATTTGCTCGGGGCTGAGCTGCATCGGGTTGCTCTGAGAGCCGAGGGGCTCTTTGATATCAGTGAGCTTCAGCTTGAAGATGAGCGTGGCATTGGGCCCGATGATGCCGGGACCGCGGTCGCCGTATGCAAGCTCAGAGGGAATGTAAATCTCCCACTCAGAGTCCACCGGCATGAGCTTGAGAGCCTCGCTGAAGCCGGGGATTACGCCGTCCAACGGGAACTCCACGGGCACATCGCTGGAATCAAATACCGTGCCGTCAATCTTGCGGCCCTCGTATGTAACCATGGCAATGGAGCTATCCTTGTCTTTCTTGGCATCGAACTTGCGGCCGGTACCGGTGCTGAGCACTTTGTATTGGAGCCCGCTGGGCAGGGTGACTACACCTTCTTTCTTGGCGTTTTCTGCCAAGAAAGCCTTGCCGGCATTGGCATTAGCCTCCGCCTTGGCTGCTACGCGGTTGTCCATTTCAGCCACGAAAGCCGCCATAATGGCGCGTACATCTTTTTTAGCCATTTCGGGGTCAACACGGTTAGCCATGCCGTCCTCAATGCCTTTCATGAGCATAGCTGCATCGATATCGGAAATCTGCAGCTCGCTCAGGTCATTGGCAAGGCTGCCGCCGAGCTGCTGGCCGATGAGATAGGAGAAGCCCTGCTTAACCTCCTCTGCCGTGGGCTGAGCCACTGCAACAGCGGGAGTGGTGTCTTGGGCGAAGCTGAGCGGTGCCATGGCAAGGCTCAGACCAATCATTGCGTATGTTGTTTTGTTCATAAAAAATTAATTTACTTTGAAAGTGCAGCCGCGGTTCTTGATAACGGCATTAAGGGCAGACTCGTAAATGTCGTCAATCTTTTTCGGGTCGTCAATCAGGTATTCCACATTGTGGCTGTAGGTGCCTTCGGGGAATTTTTTTGCCGGTTTAGAGGTGAGCCCTCCCGTTTTGCTGTCGATGAGCTTACGGGTATTTTTGGTGCGGTCCATCATCTTTTGAGACTGCTCCGTGTTATTCATGCAATAAAAGCGTATGCTGTTATTGCCACGTGTGTCAATGGTGCATTCTTTCACCACCACATTGTCTACGGAGTAGGTATGTTTACTGACGGATACAATCGTGTCCAATCGCACGGCGGTGACAGCCTGTTTCGGGCAACCGACGATACATACCCAGAACTTGTAGTTGACGTTTTTCTCTCCGTCTTCGGTTTCTGCAAAGGTGATGCGCTCCTGCGCACCGGCAGGCATAGCCGTCATGGCAGAAAGACCGGTCAGGGCCATAGCCAGCAGTTGTGTGAGGTGTTTCATTGCTCTCTCTTTTTAATGCATATCCTTTCATATGTCAAGCACTATGCATGTCACACCGGAGATTGACTCAATCTGTGAGCTATTCGTACGAAAACAGCTAGATATAACACACCGGCTCTCATTTACACCGGTAAATATACAAAGGGAATGCACCCGGGCCTCTTTTTGTTTGACTTAGTTTCAACTAATGTTCAGAATATGGGGGAACATGAACACGTTAACCCTGACCCAAGCCGTTTTCAGCCCTACGGGTGGAACCCAACGAGTTGCAGATGCCATAATTGGCTCTGCTATGAATGTGAACAAGATAGATTTGTGTACAGAGGTAGCTCCGCTGCCGCTGTTCACCCCGCTTATGGCGGTATTGCCCGTGTACGGCGGGCGCTTACCTGTTGTTGCAGTAGAGCGTTTGCGCCGAATCAAGGGGCAGGGGCAAGCTGCCGTTGCCGTAGTGGTGTATGGCAACCGTGCTTATGAAGATGCCTTGCTGGAGCTGAAAAATGAGCTTACGGCCTGCGGGTTTACCGTGGTAGCTGCCGCCGCTTTTGTGGCAGAGCATTCTATTGTGCGTAGCATTGCTGCTGCTCGTCCGAATGCAGAGGATTTGGCCTGCGCCGCCGAATTCGGCACCAAGGTTGCTGCAAAACTTGAGGCCGATGATATGAGCGTTGTGACCGTACCCGGTAATGAACCGTACAAAGAATTGCCGAAAATGCCGGTAGTGCCGCAAACGACTGAGGCTTGCGGAGGCTGTGGCCGCTGCGCACGCTTATGCCCCGCCGGTGCTATACCTGCGGACGCTCCTCATACAACGGATGCCGCCAAGTGTATGCTCTGCATGCGTTGTATCATGGTATGCCCGCGCAGAGCCAGACTCCTGCCGGCTCCTGTGAAAGAGATGATGGCCCAGCGCCTTCAAGCAGTGGCCTCAGAGCCCAAGTTGCCCGAACTCTTCATCTGATTGAATTTATGGAACAACTGTATCATGTGGCGTATCCCGGTAGCTCGGCCCTGGGGCCTTGGCCGCTGAGTACCATTCTGCAAAAGATTCACCAAGGCGAGGTGCCGCAAGATTGTGTCGTGTTTACGCCAGGGATGGCGGTTTGGCAGCCGATTTCCCGCGTGGTGCCGGGGGGTAATACAGAGGCTGAGCCATCCAATCTTTCATGGAATATGGCTAATGCTTTTGTTACCTGTCTCTTCCGTAAGTATGCAGATTTTTCCGGGCGTGCTTCTCGGGCAGAGTATTGGTGGTTTGCTCTGACTCAGATACTTATATACCTCCCTTTGTTGGTACTGTGTTCTATAGACCCTGAGTTGGAATTGATGCCGCTGCCGTTACTGTTAATCTATTTGCTGTATATATTGCTTACATTTATACCCAATTTGGCAGTCAAAGTACGGCGTTTGCATGATATAGGCAAAGGTGGTTGGTGGGTTGCTTTGGAGTTTGTTCCTTGTGTGGGGTATATAGCCTCCATCATTATTTTTGTATTTACCTGCATGCCCGGTACCGGCCCCAACATGTACGGGGCAGCGGCTTCTCGCCCTCAAAAGTGAAACAAAGAGCGCCGCGGTAAGCCTTGGTGATTAATAGGCTTGTCGCGGCGCCGATTGGGTGAGAATCTTTCTCTGTTATCAGATGAGGTGTCCCATGCGGTCTCTCTTGGTGTCAAGGTAGGCCTTGTTATCCTCATGTGCGGGGATATTGATGGGCATTTGCTCCACCACTTCCAGTCCATGGCCGGCAAGTCCTACAATTTTTTTGGGATTGTTGGTGAGCAAGCGTAATTTGGAAACACCGAGGTCTCTCAGAATCTGTGCGCCCACTCCGTAGTCGCGCAGGTCGGGGGCGAAACCCAATTCAATGTTGGCATCCACCGTATCAAGGCCTTGCTCTTGCAACTTATAAGCATGCAATTTAGCAGATAGACCGATACCACGGCCCTCTTGGCGCAGGTAGAGCAGCACGCCTCCCTCGCGTGCAATGCGGCGCATGGCGGTGTGCAGCTGGCTACCGCAATCACAACGGCGGCTGCCGAACACATCCCCCGTGAGACACTCACTGTGTACACGGCAGAGCACCGGCTTACTCGGGTCAATGTCCCCGTGTACCAAGGCTAAGTGGGTTTGACCATCTACCTTGGAGTGGTAGGAGTGGCAGGTGAACTCACCGAAATCGGTGGGCAATTTAACCACTTCTTCCTTGACGATAAGTTTTTCCGTATGCTGGCGGTGTTCAATGATTTGAGCCAAAGAACAGGCTTTGAGCCCGAACTTGCGTTGGAACTCGCCCAGCTCACCGAGGCGGGCCATGGTGCCATCCTCTTTCATGATTTCGCAGCACACGCCCACGGGCTCAAGCCCGGCAATGCGCAGCATGTCTACCGTGCCCTCCGTATGGCCGGCGCGGCGAATCACACCTCCCTCTACTGCGCGCAGCGGGAAACAGTGGCCGGGTTGCACAAAGTCGTCCAGCGTGGCTTTGGGGTCTGCCAGCTTCATGGTGGTGATGGAGCGCTCAAATGCGCTGATGCCGGTTGTTGTGCCCTCCTTGGCATCCACACTTACCGTGAAAGCGGTGTGCAGTTTTTCCGTGTTGTGCTGGGCTTGCATGGGCAGGCCGATTCCGTCCACCTTTTCGGGAGCCATGGGCACGCAGATGAGCCCACGGGCATGGGTGGCCATAAAGTTGATGTTTTGCGGGGTGGCAAATTGACCTGCACACACCAAATCGGCCTCATTTTCACGGTGCGGGTCATCCGTCATGAGAATGAGCTTGCCCATGCGCAGGTCGCACAGTACTTCCTCCAGAGGGTGGTAGATGATGGGGTCCGTACCATCTGCTACGGGAACAGCCGGTGTAGGAATTTCCACCACGGGAGAGGATGCAGGGGGCTCCTCTTGCTGAAGCTCGGGCAGGGGCTCTCCGCTCACTGCGGCGTCGCACTCGCAGATAAAGCTGTTCATATCAAATACGCCGTTTTTAGAGGAAAACTCGATATTCTTCATGACTGTGTAAAAAAAGATGTTCGGCGGCTTGGCGTAAGATGCGGCGCAAGCCGCCGAACGGGGATAAGGTTATCAGCTGATTACTTATTCATTTTAGCCCAAGAGTCGCGCAGACCAACCGAGCGGTTGAATACGGGGTGCTCAGGGCTGTGGTCGTAGCGGTCGGCCACAAAGTAGCCTGTGCGCTCAAACTGGCACAAGAACTCTGCCGGGGCATTTGCCAAAGCCGGCTCTACTACGGCATCTGTCAGTACAGTGAGGCTGTCTTTGTTGAGCGAGGCCAAGAAGCCCTCCGGGTTGGCATCCGGTGCTTCATCGCTGAATAAACGGTCGTACAGGCGAATCTCTGCCTTAACGCCATACTTGGCAGATACCCAGTGAATAGCACCCTTGCAGCGAATACCCTCGGGAGGATTGGTGCCGATGGTGCCGGGGAGAACCTCGGCATGTACCTCGGTCACGTTGCCGTCTGCATCGGCCACGTAATCATTGGCGATAATGCAATAGCCGCCACGCAGGCGCACGCATACCCCGGGGCTGAGGCGCTTGTATTTCTTGGGCGGGTCTACCATGAAGTCGTCTTGCTCAATCCACACCTCTTTCGTGAGGGTGAGTTTGCGGTTGCCCAGCTCGGGTTTCTCGGGGTTGATAACTACTTCAACCTCTTCCTCATGGTCATCCGGCAGGTTGGTGAGTACGAGTTTAAGGGGCTTAAGCACGGCCATGCGGCGCTCGGCATTAGCGTTGAGCTCACTGCGTACAGCGTTTTCCAAACGGGCAACATCTGTATTGCCGTTGAACTTGGTGATACCCACGCCCTCGCAGAAGTCTACAATAGCCTTAGCGGGGTAACCACGGCGGCGCATACCGCAAATTGTGGGCATGCGGGGGTCATCCCAACCGGCTACATAGTTTTCCTCTACCATCTGGCGCAGTTTACGCTTACTCATTACGGTGTAGGTGATGTTAAGGCGGGAGAACTCACGCTGCTGCGGGCGAGACCCGGCCGGAATGGGGCAATTCTCAATCACCCAATCGTACAGCGGTCGGTGGTTTTCAAACTCAAGCGTGCACAGGGAGTGTGTGATGTACTCGTAGGCGTCCTCCAGCGGATGCGCAAAGTCATACATCGGGTAAATGCACCATGTGTTACCCGTGTTGTGGTGGTGGTCGTACGAAATGCGGTAGATGACAGGGTCACGCATGTTCATGTTGCTGCTGGCCATGTCAATCTTGGCGCGCAACACAGCTCCGCCCTCGGGGAATTTGCCGGCCTTCATCGCCTCGAACTGCGCAAGATTCTCTTCTACACTGCGGTCGCGGTAGGGGGAGTGGGTGCCGGGCGTGGTCAAGTTGCCGCGCTGGGCACGCATGGTCTCACGGTCTTGCTCATCCACATAAGCCAAGCCGTTTTTAATGAGGTGAATGGCACACTCATAGTAGAAATCGAAAATGTCGGAAGCCCAGTACAGGTGTTCACCCCAGTCAAAACCCAGCCACTTGATGTCCTCTTGTATGGAGTTGACGAACTCGACATCTTCTTTGCAGGGGTTCGTATCATCGAAACGCAGGTGGCACACCGCGCCTTGTTGGGCGTATTCCTTCGCTACACCGAAATCCAGGCAGATGGCTTTGGCGTGTCCGATGTGAAGGTAGCCGTTAGGCTCCGGCGGAAAACGGGTAATGGGTGTTTTGCAGTGGCCTTCAGCAAGGTCACTTGCTATCCATTCACGTATGAAATCTCGTTTCGTTTCTTCGTTCGTCATACGCGCGTATTCTATCACGCTTTGACGCAAAATCAAGCTCACATTCCTTGCACTGACGCACAAATCATCGGCAGTGGGCCGAAATCTGATTTATTTCAGCAACTCTGCTGCTTTTGTCGCGCAAAAAGCCACGCATCGCTCGCACGGGCGGGCATCGTAGTAGGCTTGTGTGCGGGTGCTGGGGCGGGCGCTTTCCTGTACCTGCTCATCCAAATGCAGCAACTCACGGCAGGTGAGGGTACCGAACTCGGACTTGAACGCATCCGCCAGTCGGCGTACGAGGGCGAACACCACTTCTTTGTCCTCCGGCTTACCGGTAAGATTTCCTTTGCAATGGCCTGCCACCAGAGTGAGGCCACTGAATGCCCCGCACATGCCACGCATGCGCCCTACACCGGCCCCGAACCCGGCAGCAAAACGCAGGGCCTGTTCCTCGCTCAGTCCCATTTCAGGAGCAAAAGCGGCAAAAACGGATTGCGCGCAGTTGAATCCTTGGTGAAAATAGGTCAAGGCTCGTTCAGATGCGGGGCTGTTCATATACGGTTTCAATTACTTTTTGCGGGGCTTTTTGCTGCCTGCAAATTTGGTGTAAAATCCTTCTCCGTTCTCGCGTGAGTCTTTCTTGCGGAATCCTCCCTCACGGCGGGCTCCCTCATAGCGCTCAAAGCGCTGGGGCTTTTCACGGCGGGGGCCATTACCGAAACGCTCGGATCGCTCAAAGCGACCACCTCGCTCACGGCGGTCCGCGCGCTCGCCACGGTCATAGCGGTCAGCGCGTTCGCGGCGCTCGGGGCGGAATCCGTCATCGGAGTACGAGCGGCGGTCTCTTACATTGACTCGCGGGCCGGCATCTTGGCCGGGTATGCCTTTATCCTCACGGATATTTACCTCATATCCGCAAATGTTGCAGGTAGCCAGTCTCTCGCAGAGTTGCGGGGCAATCTCCGGTGATACTTCAATGATAGAGTGTTTGAGGAAAATCTTGATATCACCCACGCAGCCTTTGGGGGCACCACCCTCGTTGTAGAAGAGGCCGGCAATATCTTTGGGGCGTATGCCGATAAGCTTGCCACCGTTCATGAACAGCTTGGTGCTCTCTTGCAGGGTGCTCCAGTCGTTGCCTTTCTCTGCTGCCACCATCGCTTCCCCTTCGGCGTGTTTGCTGTTGTGGCGGCCGGGGCGATCCTCGGGTATGGGCTGCAGCTCGCAGCTTCCTTTGCTTACCAACAAGTTAAACATGGCTGCCATGATTTGTTCGGCGGGCATGTCAATATCTTTAAGCTCATCGGGCAGCTCTGTGGCTTGAGAGGCCTTTTCAATAATGTCATCCACCAAAGACTCACGGCGGGCTTGTTCTACTTGGTGGGCTGTCATGACCTTTTCTCTCGGCATGCGGATGCCTACAAAGCGCTCAATGCGTCCCAGCAGAGAGAAATCTCGGCGGCCGATAAAGGTTACAGCCTTACCCTTGCGCCCGGCACGAGCCGTGCGGCCGATGCGGTGTACGTAATCCTCGGGGTCGCGGGGCAGTTCAAAGTTTACCACAATGTCTACATCGTCAATGTCCAAACCGCGGGCGGCAATATCGGTAGCTACCAGCACGTTGAGGTTGCCCTTGCGGTAAGAATCCATGACGCGTTCGCGCAGTGTTTGAGGCATGTCGCCGTGCAGACGGTCTACGGAGTATCCTCGTGCCAGCAATCCATCCACCACGTCATCTACCACACGCTTGGTGTTGGCGAAGACGAGGCCTCGCTTCATGCGCCCCATTTCAATCAGGCGGCTCAGCACCTCAATACGGGAAGAGAATACAACCTCGTACACGCTTTGCTCACAGGTGGGCACGGTAAGCACAGGTCGCTCAATGCTGATTTCTTGCGGTGCTTCGGAAAGTCGGTTTATCAGCGCACGGATGGCCGGTGACATGGTTGCTGAGAAGAAGAGCGTTTGTCTGTTGACGGGCAATTGCGTTACAATGCGGTCTATATCTTCCTGGAATCCCATGTCCAGCATCTCATCCGCCTCGTCCAAAATCAGCGTGGTGATGTTGTCGGTGCGGAGCTCGCCTTGCTCCATCAAATCAATGACACGGCCGGGGGTACCTACTACAAACTGCACCCCTCGCTGCAAGGCTGCCAGCTGCGGGGCGAATGAGGTGCCACCATAAATCGGTACGGCCGATACGCCATCCAAAAACAGGGCCAATTTGTCAACCTCTCGGCAAATCTGCACGGCAAGCTCGCGTGTGGGCGCCAGGCACAATACCTGTACCCCGCGCACGGCCGGGTCTATGTTTTCCAAGGCCGGTATAGAGAATGCCAGCGTTTTGCCGG
This sequence comes from Akkermansia sp., assembly GCA_017549485.1. GTDB lineage: Bacteria > Verrucomicrobiota > Verrucomicrobiia > Verrucomicrobiales > Akkermansiaceae > Akkermansia. Next base: position 5,519 of record JAFYUT010000005.1, on the reverse strand, counting down.
AACCCGTGTGGGACAACCCCACAATATCCTTACCCTCCAGCGCGGCGGGGATGGCCTGCTGCTGAATGGGAGAGGGTGTCTCGAATCCGAGCACCTCTATCGCTTCTAAAATTTCCGGGCAAATTCCGAGTTCTGCAAATGACATAGACGGCGGCAAGAATGCACGATATGCCCCATTTTGTAAAGCTTTTTTTTCATCTATTCGCGCCAGTTTCAATCAGCGATATGTTGCAACACTTGCTTAAACTCGGCATAATCGTCTGCCCGTAGGTACATTGTGGCTTTGGCGGAGCAATGGTCGGCATGGGTAGCTGCCTTTTCAGTCGCAATTTCCCAATCTCTCAAAACGGCTATCTGCTTACCGCTTGCATCGTAGAACGTCAACACATACCAACTTGCCGACAGGGCGTGAATGTTTCCCTCAAACGGTAAGGCTTGTAAGCCGCTGAAGAGTCTCCGCATTGTTTGCATTTCTGCTGCCGTACAGCGGTGTGTATGGGGGGCTGCTGTGTGGTTGATATGCCGAATATCAATGCGGGCGCAGTTCATCAGAGCGCTTCTTAATGCAGAAAGCATTTGTTGGTTTTTCTGAAGAATCTCGGGTTGCTGAGCCGGGGGGGGGATACCGGGGACTCTTGCAGTGGTGGCGGAGTGGTAGGCGTAGAGGTACAGGCACTTAAGATACCCGCCAAGAAGATGAGGAGATGATTTTTCATTTTGCCGTTGTTTGTTTCACGATTTGGCTCAGCCGTTTGAAATCTGCCGCGGGTAGCCCTATTTTTGCATACGGCCGCCATGCTATGGAGATTCTGAAAGTGTAGGGGTGTCATCTGATTGTTTGCTGATGATTTCTTGTAAGCGTTTGTAATCTTCTCGGGGTAAGTACATGCTTTCTTTTGCCTCACATTGTTGCGGGGTACGGGCGGATGCGGCGTCTGTGATATCTTGAACCCGCAAACTACCGATTTTTTGCCCCGCTGCATTATAAAAGCAAAGGACAGAGTCAACGGCGGATTTCCCCTGAATACGCCCTTTGAACGGCAAGGGGGCGGCGCGGCGGAGAATGTTGCAGAGTTGCTTTGTTTGCGTCTTGTTCAATTTTCCGAAACGTATAAAATCGAAAATGTTGCCAATCGTTTCTATTTTAACGGTTTCACATTGTTTCAGTTGTTCTTTCAATGTGTTGACCGCTTGCCGGTGTTGAGCCTTGGCCTCTGCATCTTCTTGCGCTGAGACTTCGGGGTAGTGGCGTTTGATGATGTTTTGCCACAGGGGGTAATAGTCATCATGCATGGCAAGGTGGGCCTCTTTGGCGTAGCCGTCTTTGCTCACTTTACTAAGGGGAACAATCGTCACTTCTTCCTCAAGTAGACGCTTACCCTGAGCATTTGTGCAAATGAGTTTTGTCCCTGCGTAGGAGTGTGATTTGATACCATGCGTATCGTCATTTTTTACGCTCGTGGTTCTGCTGATAAGTGTTTTGAGGGCTTCCTGCTCTTGCCTTGCCAAGGTTACGGTTCGTTTGGTCGTTTTTGTCTTGATGTCATATTCCTGCCGGATGGGCCAATAGGCTGCTAGATGATATTGGCATTTGCAACTGCCCGTGTTTGTTCTGTTTTTGCATGACTTAGCGTGAATGGTATATTGCTCCAGTGAGATGGTAGATGCCTCACATACGGCATCCATAAGTCTGCGTTGATAGGCTCTGCTCTGCTGAACTTTTGTATCTATTTCCTGCTGTGAAAACAGTTTGTCCTTTCCCCATTCCGGCTCAGGCAGAATGGCTGATTGCTGTTGCTGTGTATAGCACCCGCAAAGCAAGAGCAGGGCACTGCCCGCAGTAAGTATCCCGTGTTTTATAGTTTTGATTTTAAGAAAAATGTTCATCTCTATAAAGTTAAGTCATCTCTCCCTCCTATTCGCGAAAAAAAGCTGTAAGATTCTTCAATCTTACAGCTTTTTCTCTATAGCCCCGGCGGGAATCGAACCCACATCGAAGGTACCGGAAACCTTTGTCCTATCCATTGAACGACGGAGCCATGTGCCTGTAGCGGCAACGTGAGAGATGATGGCAGATTGTGCCGCACTTGTCAAGCTGCGAATGGTCGGAATCGACGTTTGTCCGAATAAATGTGTGTCACCAAACGAAAGTGGTGTAATGAATACTGTTTTTTCCGGGGCGGGGTGGTGTTGCCGGCTGTGGCAGCAACAGTCTACTTCAATTGCTCGGCGATGTCCTGGAGCGGAGCATGTCAGCTATCTTCACGTGGTCATTTTCTACCGCATGGTCGAGAGGTGATTTTCCCTGTTCGTCTCGCAAATTCGGGTTTGCACCGTGCTCCAGCAGCAGGCGGGCGCCGTCCACAAAGCCGTCGCGTGCACATTGCAGCAGCGGTGAATCCCCGGCATCGTCCACCGCATTTATGTCTGCTCCGTATGTCAGCAGTAGGCGTATCACTTCCGGGAATATCTTATAATCTGCCTCATTCAGGGGCAACGTGGCATCATGCAGGGGGGTGCATCCTTTAGTATCTCTCAGATTCGGATTGGCCCCGTTTTCCAGCAGCAGGTGTACCATATCGGCTATGGGGGCATTACTCTGTTGTTGGTTAACATCCAACGCCAAGTGAAGTGACGTTCTGTGCTCATGATTCGGGCGGTTTACATCAGCCCCCGCTTGCAGCAGAGCCTTGATGATAGCAAGAGTGTCTTTATTCTTTGCCCCGAGAACAGCGTAGAGGAGCGGTGTGAATCCCTCGTGGTTTTGCATATTGATATCAGAACCGGCCTGTATCAGTTGATTCACAATGCTCAGATTCCCCTCTATACAGGCAGCATGCAGAGCAGAATCTCCATTGTTTCTGGTCATGCTCACATCTGCCCCGGCGTTCAGCAAAGTTCTCACCATTTCGGCCTCGTTTATCGCTGCCGCATAAATAAGCGGATAATCAACGAACGTTACCCCGATTTCCGGATTCTTCCATATGATGGGCTCATTAACGGCATCTCCTTTGTTGATACATTGTTCTAATTTGACCGGGTCTCCGGAGTTGATGGCAGATAGAATCAGCTCTGAGGAGCGAGGTTGTGTCTCATTCCATTTCTCATAGGCCAAACCGGCACAGACAATGGCAATCAGTACCCCGAATTCAACGAGGGGAGCGCAGATGCTGCGCATCCACGTCAGCCGGAGAACATAACGGAGAACCCAGATGAAGCTCAGTAATCGAACCATTATCGTAAGCACTGTATGCAGCAGCAGGCTCGGCCCCAGGGCATCAGGCAGAGCACCGTTCATCATAAGGTACATTATGCCGGTGTATGCCCAATCATTCACCAGAATGTAGGCGGCCGCTGCAAGAATTTTGCCGCACCTTCCCGTGTCATTCTGCTGATGTCGCGAAAATATCCGGATGACAAACCACACCTCAAGAACCACCAGATATCCCGCAATGTATCGGACAAAACTGCTCCCTATTACAGAAAAATCGGCCCCCTCATGTTCAAGAAAGAGGTATATTATACCGTCCAACCAAGAACACAGGGCATATATACCCAGCGACAAAAAGACTCTCCGCCAAGGGCACTTGAGCATATAAATCCCCAGCAGATACAGCAGAACCGGCACGACGCTGATGAGCGATGGAAACTCTACCCCTGATTCCGTTGCTTTCATCCAGCCCAGAAGCCAGAGCCCGCAGAAAGCCGTCAGTATTGTGGCATAGCGCACGGCTGCTCTCAGCCCGGGCTTTAACCACAGCAATGCTGCAAAAGCCCCTATCAGATGAAAAAACAGGTTGATTATCAGTGTGTGTTCTATTTCCATATCGGGATATTGCGGATACGTATATTGTGCCAGAATATCGGCATAATGCAAGCCCTTTTATGGAGCTTGCGGGGGAGGGGGGAATAGATAAACAGTCCGAATTTCTCACACTACCACGGGTGTTCCGGGTCGTATATCAGCTGTTGAGGGTTAGTCAAAGGCTCTGTATTGGGTGGCAGTGCAGGGGGTGTTGCCGGGTGTGCGGACCGGCAACATACCAGTAGGCAGATGCATGTTGCTGTGGTGGCGAGTAGGCGTATCATAACAAGTATGATGCGCTCCGTATTTTTATTGTTGAAATTCTGTTATTAATGTTTCTTAAGTGCGCCTTGAATGCGTTGATCCAGCCCCAACATGCCCCAAGCAACAATCAAGCTGACGATAAATGTGATGACCGCTATAATGACATAGGACACATTACCGGCAATGTCAGTTACCACGATTTCACAGACATGACGCGCAACGACATGTATCAGAAAAATCGGGTATGTCAGCGCTGCGCCTCGGGCTAAAATATGGGACATACCACGGGAAATCTGCGGACGCAAATAATACAAGCCCGGTATCAAAAGAACGTAAAATGATGTTGTAATGGCGTCGAATTCAAATGTATAGTTCCATGCATTCAAATCAGTCGTTTGTTTCAGAACCATCAGTACCCCCATGGAGATTAAAAACACAGTAAAGAGCAGCCCGAGACTCCACTTGTACCACCCCTCTGTGGTAAAACGTTGTATTTGCCATTGATGAGCATAGCGTGCTGCCAGTATTCCTGCTAGAAATTGCCATTCCCTCACAAGCGGAGAATAATATAATCCCCCACCGAACATTTCATTATCCGGTACTTGGCAGAATAGAAAACCTACAAAAATAACCAATGCAACAAAAGATAATTCAAGCCTCCATTTTGCGCGAGACATAAATACCAGAAACGGAACACTCAACAATAATATAACTTCCACCACCATGTACCACATCGGGGTGTTAAAATGTCTCACATACGCCACTATGGAAAAGTTCCCCCAATCTTCTATACTCCAAGGCGGGCATGCTTCCTGATAAATGACTTTCCATATCACGGCAAGAAGAAAAGCCATCATCATCATCGGTAACAAGCGCCGACATTTGCTGCCATAAAACGCATGGGAATCAAACGCCCGGCCGCCAAAGACCGATATACCAACCAAAAAACCGCTCATTACCAGAAATCCATTCACCGAAAACGGGCCACTTGAACAACGAATGGGGGTTAAGTGATAAACAAAAACTCCCAAACACAAGATGATTCGGAATAAATCTAAAAGAGCCGCGCGTTTTCCTGCCGGTTCGGGAATTATAATGTTTTCTGACATAACAAGCATCAGGATATACGCATTTTAGAGTAAAGTCAAGCACTGGTCTCTTTACTCGCCTTTCGGAGCGCAGGACTTCAGTCCTGCCATTTACCACCGAGGCGTTAATTTAAGGAGGGACTGAGTCCCACGCTCCGAAGGAAAAATCAACTGCTCACTCACTCACCGTTTACCCATTCGTTGTGGGTTCGAATCCCTTTTCATGAAGTCATGCAAAACAAAAACGGCGTATCTGACGATACACCGTTTTTGTTTTGAGAGCGGATGATGGGATTCGAACCCACGACATCAACCTTGGCAAGGTTGCGCTCTACCACTGAGCTACATCCGCATGGAGGCTT